>CAZKWN010000055.1:0-4281 GCA_964556605.1 uncultured Candidatus Saccharibacteria bacterium | reverse complement strand
CAAATATATTGACAAATTACAACTATAATGCTATCCTTAAAACATTATTGTGGAAATTAGCATTGTTTGTCATTAATCAGCTAGTATCCATGACAAAAAATGCATATGTACACAAAACACTCGGCTCATCCGAAGAAATTCGGAGGCCACACTTCTTCGTTTAGAGGAAAATTTAATAGTTCTCGTCCACATTCTTTCAAGAAGGGCGGTTCGAGCAAAAAAAGATTCGGAGACCGGATAGATTTTTCCCGTTTCGTAAAGAAAAATGTTTACGTGGAAGAAAAGCCCTATATCTCCAAAAATAGTTTTGCCGATTTTCCTTTTAATCCACAACTTCACAAAAATATTGAAAGAGCCGGGTTTAAAAGCCCGCGTCCCATTCAAGACCAAGCTATTCCTGTAGTAATGCAGGGTAAAGATGTTTTTGGCTTGGCTAACACAGGCACCGGTAAGACAGCCGCTTTTCTTTTACCTTTGATTGAAAAAATTGCCAAGACCAAAGGATTAAACAAAAAAGAAACAGTTCTGATAATGGCGCCGACCCGCGAGCTGGCGCTCCAGATAGAGTCCGACTTTAAAATTCTGGCTTTCGGGTTCGGAATGTTTTCGGTTGCCTGTGTGGGCGGACTTCCGATAATGAAACAAATCAGAGAAATAAAAATGGGAGTTTCATTTGTCATCGGCACGCCGGGGCGTTTGCGGGATTTGATTGATAAAAAAGTTCTGGACCTATCCACTTGCCATAGCGTAGTTCTTGATGAGGCTGACAGAATGCTAGATATGGGATTCAGAGACGATATGGTTTACATCATCGGCAAAACCGCGAAAGAGCGCCAGACACTTTTCTTCTCGGCCACTCTTTCTCCGGATATTAAAAAATTAACGGAGCAATATTTGAAAGAACCTATTTTCATTTCGGTTGTTACTGGTGAGACATTAAAAAATATTGACCAAGACGTGGTCCGCACCAGAAGCAAAGAAGATAAACTGGAAAAATTAAATGAAGTGCTGAAAAAAGAAGGTTCGGACAAGGTTCTGATTTTCCGCGAGATGAAACACAGCGTGGACTCTCTGACCAAAGAGCTTGAACACATGGGATTCAAAGTGGGATGCATTCATGGCGACAAAAGAAGCCGTGAGCGGATTCGTACGCTTGATTCATTCAAGAAAGACCGCATCAATATTTTGATTGCGACCGATGTTGCCGCCAGAGGATTGGATATTCCGGATGTGACGCATGTCATCAACTACGACGTGCCGCAAACCTATGATACTTATGTGCACCGCATCGGCCGCACCGGCCGCTCGGGCAAAAAAGGAACAGCCCTAACCTTCGTACCAGCGTAAAAATTCCACTAGATTTTTGACTAATAGATATCCATATCATATTTAGACGGCCGTCAAAATATGATATGATTAAGATATGGTAAAAAATTGGGAAGACGAAGCCTCCTTCGGCGACTTAATTATAAGTCAATTACTGTCTTGTGGCTCAATCAAAATTCAAAGAAAGATTCTTTATGAATCAGTGCAGAAAAGACGCATGCTAAACAAACAATTGTTTAATAGTAATCTGCACCGACTTAAAAATAAAAAGATAATTGGTTTTGATTCCAATAGGGACATTATTATATATAAAAATATTTTAAAATTGCACACTCTTTTTGCAAGCATCAAAGAAAGACCAATAGGGGATACGAAAATCATGGTTTTGTTTGATATACCAGAAAAGAAAAGAAAGACCAGAAACTGGTTGCGGTTACAGTTGAAGTTGTGGGAATTTGAAATGTTGCAACAAAGCGTTTGGCTTGGAAAAGGTCCTTTACCAAAAGAATTCACTTCTCGTCTTAAATTGCTTGGTATTAGCGAATGTGTGAAAATATTTAAAATTAAAAATATAAAAATACAAAAATAATATATCGTATTTGAACGGCCGTCTGAAATTGGTATTATTGTGTGAATTTTTCTAAACTATTACTTTCGCGCCGGTGTAATTGACGGTTATTGCCAAACAAGGTAATATTAAAGTATTAAAAATTAACTATAAAAATTATGGCATTTGAAAAACCAGAATACAAAGATAAAAAACAGATGGAGTTAGCTAATCAATTAAATGGGCTTCTCTTAAGAAATGATGTATCTGTTGTGGAAGGAGCAATTCGCTTTATGGCTGCAAATACTAGAAATACTTTACTTAGAGCGCTAGAAATGGCAGAGAAAAATTCTCCAGGAGTAACTAAAATTGAAAATAGTTTGTAAAAATAAAAAACCTCACTTCTGTGAGGTTTTTTATTTTGCTTTTATCAATCCGGCTTTAAGGAGGGTGGCGTGGACGCCGTTCTTTTTCATTGTGCGCATTCCGCGAGTGGAAACTTCAATGATGACTGTTTTGTTTAATTCCGGTACAAAAATTCTCTTCTTCTGAAGATTCGGGTATTTTCGCACTTTGCCGGTCGGGTTGAATTTTGTGGCGCGGGTTCTATTAGAGTATCCGCCTCCGACAATTGAACCTTTTTTGGTTATCGCACATGTTTTTTTCATTCCGTCCATGCTATCATGAAAATCATATGGGCGCAACCAACGCAGTATTTTATATAGTCATTCTGATAATGTCGATTGTGATTCACGAAGTCTCGCACGGCTTCATGGCGGAATATTTTGGCGACGATACAGCGCGCCGGGCCGGGCGTCTTACTTTGAATCCGATTCCGCATCTGGATATTTTTGGTTCCATTCTTTTGCCGGCGGTGCTCGTTTTGACAGGCTCTCCGTTTCTATTCGGCTGGGCGAAACCGGTGCCGTATAATCCGAACAATTTAAGAAATAAAAAGTGGGGGACTATCGCCGTCGCGTCTGCCGGCGTATTGGCTAATTTTCTTCTGGCGGTTATTTTTGGAATTATTATCCGCCTGACTTCCGGCATTTCTTTATCGCCCGGTTTTTATTTCATAACTTCGGCAATAGTGATTGTGAATCTGGCCTTGGGAATTTTTAACTTGGTTCCGATTCCGCCGCTTGATGGTTCTAAAATACTTTTCTCCTTTTTCCCTGAATCAGCCTTTTCTTTCATTATCAAGTATGAACAATATTCGTTAATCTTACTGCTAGTCTTTATCGTTTTCTTTTCTAATTATCTGTATCCGATACTGGCTTTTCTTTTTCATTTAGTCACAGGGCTTGCGCTTTAAGTGAGATGTCCGACGTCAAAATACCCAGACGTCGGACATCTAAATGCGTAACGGGTGTGTAGATTTGCAATTTTACCCAGATTGTATTATATTGTCGCATGAGTCTTCGGGCTCTTTTATTTTACAAAAATCAAATTTGTATGCCAACAATTAACCAATTAATAAAGAAAAACAGAACCAAAGTGCATTCTAAAACAAAGACTGTCGCCTTGGCGCGCGGATTCAATGTTCTCAAAAACAGACCGGTCTTTTTCCCGGCTCCTTTCAAGCGGGGTGTTTGCACGAAAGTTTCCACTACCACTCCAAAGAAACCAAACTCCGCTCTGCGAAAAATTGCGAGAGTGCGTCTGACCAACGGCATGGAAGTGACCGCCTACATTCCCGGGGAAGGGCACAATCTACAGGAACACTCCGTTGTAATGCTCCGCGGAGGACGCGTGAAGGACTTGATCGGAGTCAGATATCACATCGTACGAGGAGTCTTGGATACGCAGGGAGTTGAAAAGCGCCGACAATCAAGGTCGCTTTACGGAAACAAGAAACCCAGGGATAGTAAAAAGTAGAAAGTTATAAGGTTCATAAAGAAAATGCAAAATACTTTATAACTTTAAAAACTTTATAACATTATAACTAAATTATATGCGACGCAAAGTAAAAAATCGAAATACAGTTGAACCGGATTTTGTATATAACTCCCAAAAATTGGAGAAATTTATCAATTACATCATGTGGTCCGGCAAGAAAGAAACAGCCCGCAAGGTTATGTATGCGGCTTTTGATGAGATTAAAGAAAAAACAGGCAATCCGAATCCTTTGGAAATTTTTGATTTGGCTTTGAGAAACGCCGGCCCGATGACCGAAGTTCGCTCCAAGCGTATCGGAGGCGCAAACTATCAGGTGCCGATTGAAGTTCGCCCGGAACGCCGACTTGCACTCGCTATGCGCTGGATTCGCGATGCCGCCCGCGGAGGCAAAGGACGCCCGATGCATTTGAAACTTGCTGATGAACTGATTGCTGCTTCCAAGAACGAAGGTTCAGCTATTAAAAAGAAAGAAGATACTCACAAAATGGCAGAAGCCAACAAGGCTTTTG
>CAZKWN010000054.1:0-4324 GCA_964556605.1 uncultured Candidatus Saccharibacteria bacterium | reverse complement strand
CCCCATTAGCGTACCTTGAATAAAAGCAATCAAAAGGTATCCCTTTAAGACGCCGTTAATGGTTTGAGAAAGTTTTTTTAATATTTTTTCATCCGCATTGCTGGAAAGGGGACTCAGGCGGAGCAGAGTTTCTTTCCAGCTTTCTCCGTCTTTCAAAAGATAAAAAATAGTCAAGAGCAACAATATAAAAGAAAACAGAGCGGAAACAGTTGTGCTGAATATAATTGCGATGTTGTTCGCCAGAAAAGAAATAAAGCTTGAAATTTTTTCATTTATATCAAAAGAAGCGCCGGAGGGCAAAACATGATTAATTTTATTTCCGATAGAGGTTATGAACGGAGTGATATTTCCGCTGCTTATAACAGAATGGTAGAAATTTTGAGATTGGCTAAAGACGACAGACCCGATAAAAAAGAGCGGAACGCAAAGCACTATAATGAAGAAAAATAAGGTCAATACCGAGGCAAACCAGTTTGGTATGCGAGTTTTTTTAAACCATTTGTATACAGGATAAAGAACTATTGAAAAAGACGCTCCTAGCACTAGTATGATCCAAAAAGGACGGAAAATAAAAAAAGCAAAAATCAAGGTTGCGGATAAGAGCCCAAAGAAAAAATACTTCTCTATAATTTTTGATTGCATAATGGATATATTGTAGCAAATACTTGCCTTTTTGTGAAATTTCATATAATATGGGTCGGTATGAATAAAGACGAATTTGCAGTAATAAATACGGGCGGGAAGCAATATAAAGTCTTCGAAGGAGGTCTTGTTTCTATTGAGAAAATAAAAGGAGAGTATAAAAAAGGGGATAAGTTGGTCTTTGATAAAGTCATGCTCGTTGACGACGGAAAGGACACCACCATCGGCACTCCTTATATCAAAGGCGCAAAAGTTGACGGGGAAATCGTAGAAATCGGCCGCACTAGAAAAGTCATGGTTGTAAAATACAAGCAAAAATCCCGTTATCTAAAGCGCAACGGTCACCGCCAGCCATTTTTCAAAGTAAAAATCACATCTATAAAATAATCCGCTTTCAATGGCGGGTTTTTTATGTTATTAAAATTTATCTAGCTTGAGTTCAACTCCAGCTTTTCTAAATAGAGATATAAGATAATTCGCAACTGCTCTAACTTCTTTATGCGCTTCCGTGTGGTTTTCTTTTTTTAATACTTCAAGTAACCGGCGGGTAGTACGAATAAAACTGCGATTTAGAATTTTATTAACTAGGTCCGAATTTTTTCTATAGTCATTGCCAAAAACCACACCAAAATGATGGCCTTGGACACTATCAATAAATTTACACACAAGAATTTCAGTACTGTTTATTTTTTCAATTTTTTCTTCAAAAGCATCAAAATTTTTAAGCAAAGTTTCAAGTGTTTTCTTTGGTATTTTTCCGGCCATTCTAATTATCTCTTGCCGTTCAACTTGGCTTTTATTCACGCCCCTGCCTTTAACTTGCAATGCCAGAGAAACATCTCCGGCAAAAACTTCACCTAAATCGTGTCCCCACAAAATTTCATAAATCTTTTCCGAGTCTACTAATTTGTTCAGGTTGGGACAAATTCTTCTTAAGTTAAACCAAAAACCCATACAAGAAAGCTCATGAGCTAGGATTGATTCCTTTTTATTTTTTAAAAACATATTTCTCATATGGGGCGTTCCTTTAAAGCGATATTCCCAATTTCCAAGATAAACATTTTCCATAAATGCAAAAGTTGCTTCTATTTCTTTCTTAGTTTTAGTTTTTGATGGCATGAATTTATTGTCTATTTTTTAACGCATTTTTGAGAGTATCATTGTCGGAGTATTCCAGCTCGGTGCCGGTGGAGAGGCCTTTGCCGAGGGAGGAGATTTTTATATTTTGCTTTTCGGCTATCTCTTCCAATTCTTTTCGCACATAAGAATCGGTGTGGTCTCCTTGCGGAGAGAGGGAAAAAGCCAGGATTATTTCCTTTAGCTCGCTATGGCTGGAAATTTTTTTCTTCAACTCTTCAATTCTCACCCGGCTTTTGGTATTTTTTTCAACAATCGGCACCAATCCGCCCAGAATGAAATACTTGCCATTATATAATCTGCTCTTTTTTACGCTTTCCAAATCGGAATCCTTTTCCACAATCATCAATACAGAAGAATCTATATTTGTGTTCGCGCAAATGTCACACAATCTCTCTTTGTTTTTGCCCAGAATAAAGAATCTGAAGCATTCCTTGCATTGAGCTACTTCTTTTTTTAAATCCAAAATTAAACAGGATAAATTTTCGCTGTAAGTCGGGTTTCTCCCCATCAAAAAATAAACGAAGCGTCTGGCTTGCCGTTCTCCAATGCCGGGAAATTCCTTAAAAACTTCAGTTAATTTGTCTATGATGTCCATTTTTAAAATTCATCCAGTTCTTCGCTCGCTTTTGCGGATGCGAATTCGCTGATGTTGCTCTTTTCAAGGTTAAGGAATGTCGTGGTTTTTTCATCAAAATACAAATCAATTTTTCCGGTCGGGCCATTGCGGTGTTTTTCAATCAAAATTTCGGCGATATTCGTTCTCTCGGACTCATCTTTACCTTTATCTTCGCGATGAATAAACATCACCACATCGGCGTCCTGCTCAATGGAGCCGGAGTCGCGCAGGTCGGAAAGGCGAGGCTTGCCGCCGCGGGATTCAACGGCGCGGGAAAGCTGGGAGAGAGCCAGCACCGGCACATCCAATTCTTTTGCTAAGCTCTTGAGCGATCTGGAAATTTCCGTCACTTGGTTGACCATTGAATCATAATTTTTAGAAGTGGTCATGAGCTGTAAGTAGTCAACGACAATCAGGTCCACGCCTTTTTCCGCTTTAATTCTGCGGGCGAGCGCTTTCATTCTCACAATTGAATTTCCGGCTTGGTCGTCAATATAAATTTTAGCTTTAGCTAGTTTATCCAGAGAATCTCGAATTTGGGAGAATTCCCGGTCAGAAGAAAGGTTGCCGGTGCGCAAGTTCCAGGCATTTACGCGGGATTGCGCGGAGAGCATTCGGTCTACCAATTGCTGTGAAGACATTTCCAAAGAGAATATTAAGACAGATTTATCATTATTAACCGCTGCCAAACGAGAGATATCAAGCGCCAAGGTGGTCTTGCCCATGCTTGGCCTTGCCGCCAAAATAACCAAATCGGAATTCTGCAAGCCGGAGAGCATTGTGTCTAAATCTTTAAATCCGGTCGGAAGCCCGCGAAGCATTCCTTTGTGCTCGTGCAATTTCTCCATGCGTTCATAAGCTTCCGGCAGAGCATCTTTCAGGTTCACGTATTTTTGATTCTTCGGAGAAGAGACAACGCTGAAAATTTTCTTTTCCGCCATGTCCAAAATGTCATCCATTTTATCGTCACCTTCTTCAAAGGCGAGCTCGGAAACATAATCAGCTGCCTCAATTAAACTTCGGAGAACATATTTCTTCTGCACGATATCCGCATAGTGTTTGACGTTAGTGGAAGAGGGGACAACGTTCACAATCTCCGCCAAGTATTGATTGCCACCGACGGCTTCCAGAAGTTTTTGTTCGCTTAATTTTGTGGAAAGCGAAAGCATGTCTATCGGTTCATTTTTTACAGACAAGTCAAGCATCGCGCGGAAAATCATTTTGTGTTTTTCAACGTAAAAAGAGTCGGGGGTAAGCATGTCTTCAACCTCGTGCATAGCATCCTTGCGAAGCATGATAGAGCCCAAAACCGCTTGCTCTGACGGGATGCTTTGGGGCGGAATGCGCAGGTTGCTGTTCTTTATAGTTTTTACCATGGGGTCATTCTAGCACAAGAGAAAAATAGCGAAAGTTGCCAAAGTTATCAAATATGTTACTAAAGTGTGGACAAAAAGCATTTCTGCGCTACTTGACAAGACATGTATAATATGCTATACTCGTCTCTGTGAGGATGAATATCAAATTCATCCTGTTGGTGACGAGGAGTCACAATGAAGAGTTCATTCGTTTTTGTTTTGGTAGTTATCCTTGTTGCGTCGATGTCGGCGCAAACAACAACCGTCGAATCATCCCAGCGCGATTCGTGTGCATGTGCAGAGCCCACAGAGGATTCTCAAATTATCGAATCGTCGTGGTCTAATATGGGTGCATGCGTCAAGGCTGCTGAGTATGGGAATGCACTTCCATACGATCCATATCCTAATTCACGAATAACTGCGGGACCACGGGAAATTGTTAAGCCTCTCCAGAATGGGATTTGCGCCTATATCCTCAGTGCGTCATCACAAACTGATAAAGTTTGGGTATGGGTTCCATCCGGTGACTCGGTCGTTAGGTCGAGCACAATGGATATTCTACGGTTACGGG
>CAZKWN010000053.1:0-4495 GCA_964556605.1 uncultured Candidatus Saccharibacteria bacterium | reverse complement strand
GGAATTATTTCGGGGCGATGAAGCAATTCGTGGAATTGCAGAATGAGCATGATGGGTATGTTTTTATCGCTGACTATCATGCTTTGAATTCTCTTCGTAATCCGAAAGAAATGAAAGAAAATATAAAGAATGTTGTGCTTGATTATTTGGCAATTGGTTTGGATCCTAAAAAAGTTACATTTTTCAAACAAAGCGATATGTCTGAACACACCGAACTCGCCTGGATTTTTGACACTATCACGACCATGCCGTTTTTAATGCGCGCGCATGCTTTCAAGGATGCCGAAGCGAAAAACAAAGAAATTGATGTCGGTACTTTTAATTACCCGGTTTTAATGGCGGCCGATATTTTACTTTATGGTCCGGACCTTGTTCCGGTGGGAGCCGACCAAAAACAGCATGTGGAAATAGCCCGCGATATTGCGGAGAAGTTTAATAATACCTATGGAGAAACTTTCAAGCTACCTGAGCCGATGATATTAAAAGACGTCGCGGTTGTGCCCGGAACAGACGGAAGAAAAATGAGTAAGAGCTACAATAACACCATTCCGCTTTTTGCCTCCTACGAAGAAATCAAAAAGTGCGTGATGAGCATCGTGACGGATTCCCTCGGGCGTAGCTCTACGGGTGAGCCAAGCGGGGGAGTTCCGCAAAATGTTTATGCGATTCACAAGCTTTTGCGTTCCGAAGCTGAATTGAAAAAAATTTATGAAGAAAAAGCGGGGAAGTATAAAGAGCTGAAAGTACTGCTCGTAGAAGATTTGGAAAAATTTATCGCGCCACTCCGGGAGAGGAGAGAGGAATTCGCGAAAGATATTCCCAAAGCGCTTGCAATCCTAAAAGCCGGCGGCGAAAAAGCAAAACTGGTGGCTTCAAAAAAGATGGAAGAAGTGCGGGAGAAAATAGGGGTGAATGTTTATGAATAAAAGAGAAAAATCAAAAGAATACAAAAAAGAACTTATAGAGGTTTTTTCGAAAGCCGGAGAAGACAAGAACCTTATGGCGGAGTTTCTTGTAGATATTTTAACACCAGCGGAATTTGAAGATATAGCTTTAAGATGGCAAATAATTAAAAAGCTGAATAAGGGAGAGACCCACAGATCTATAGCAGGGGAGCTGGGTCTTGGAATAAGCACTGTCACTCGAGGATCTCGTGAACTCCGCAATAAAAATGGCGGTTTCCATCTGATGCTAAAAAAATTAGGCAAATAAAAAAACCAAGTTATCCATAGGCATGTTTGCCTTATCTTTTTTCTCTGTTACTATGTACTAGTACATAGATACATGAACGTTCTTTGGAAAGGAGGTGGTTAATATGCAGAAGCATTCGACTAATACTTCGAGGCGCTCAAAGACTATGCCTAAGCTTTCGAAGATCTCGAAGCAGGAGTATTTAGAGGAATGGTTTTAGGCGAGCTCGGCGCTATCTTCCGAGCAAAGCACGAGTGGGCTCGTCCTCTCACAATAACCAGCGATACTCGAAAGGAAAAAATGTCGCTGGTTATTTTTATTTGCATATTTTTTGGGGCATGATATACTTTTTATGTGAATAATTTACAGCAAAAAGCGAATATTTCCGCAAGCAGCTATCTCTTTATTATATTTATTAAACAACCCTTAGAAGGCTGATGTTTGCGCTGTAAACTCAAAACAAAAACTACAACTCAAACACCAGCCCTCTAAGGTTGGTGTTTTCAGTTAGAGGGGGTGGATTTGTTCCAAGAAAAATAAAAGAGGAGAGGAAAATGAGCAACTACGCGAAGAGAACCGCCCGGAGGGCGGAAATTCACAATAAACTTTGCAACGTAGCAGAAAAAACGTTTGATGAGTGGTTTATTGAGTCAGCGAAGCCAGGACAGATTTGTCTTGATGTCCCGGCTCATATTACTGAATTGTCTTGCGGGTGCACGAGAGACCTAGAGGACAAGAATTTTGAACTGAAGTGCTTGCCTGGTGGTTGGGTGCATTATGCCCATCGTTGTGGTAGGAAGTTGAAACACTTACCGCAAACAGAAACTAGCCTACGCCTTTTCTCCTCCTCTCCTCGGAGTAGAGAGAAACATTGCTACCTTGGGCAGTTTTGAGACTAAATTTCGCGCACTCGGCGTCTCCGAGGATATCAATCATGGCGGCCGGTTTCTCGGTCGCCATTTCTTTTTACTTGTGCTAAAATATTTTTACTTATGCCAAACCCCAGCCATATTAATTTAAACCCCTATCCTCTTAAATTATACGGAAATCCGAGCGGGATTAATCAAACTCTGGCGCTTGATGTCGCCAAATTATTGAAAAATAAGCTTGCGCCGTCGTCCTGCAAAGTATTTAAAGACGGTACATTTTTAGTTCATCACAATGAGTCAGTCAGGGACCGCGATGTGTATCTTATTTTTCAGCCTCGTTTCGGCAATAAAGAAAATCTTGCTTATGATTTAGACCAATGCGAGTCTTTAGTTTACGCTCTCCGGCAGGGGGAACCGGTACGGATTACCGTCGTCATGCCGTGCCTGCCGTATGCCAGACAAGATAAGTCTTCCAATCACCGGGAGCCGGTGCTTTGCCAGATAGTTCCTATGAGATTGCAGATGGCGGGCGCGCACAGACTGGTAGTTTTGAAATTGCACAATCCGAGCAGTTACAATGCGCATCCGCTGACTATTCCGATTGTGGATGTCGATACCAACGAGCTTCTCTTGCAGCACATCCGTTCAAAGAAATTTGATTTGAAAAAATTGAAAATTGTGGCGGCGGATTTAGGTGCGGCGCCTGCCTGCCGGAAGCTTGCCCAACAGCTGGGAATTCCCGGAAATATCGTCATCATAAATAAATTTCGCGACCCTAAAAAAACAAACAACAGCGAAGTGATGGAAGTGATAGGCAGTCCGGACGGATTTAACTGCATTATACCGGACGATATTGCGGACACTTGCGGTACAGCGATAAAATGTCTGAAGACTTTAAAAAATAACGGCGCCAAGGATGTTTATTTCGCGGCCGCGCACGCGACTCTCTCCGGCGACGCGGTCAATGATTTAAACAATGCTCCATTTTCCGGTATTTGGTTTACTGATTCCTGTATTTCCGAGGAGAATAAGAAAAATATTAAGAATCTTGAAATAATTTCCACCGCGAAGCTAATTGCGAAAATCATAGACAATTTACATAATGGAAAATCAGTGACCCAGCTCTGGTATAATGGAAAATAGACGATTGACTTTTAATATCGAAGGAGGATACACTTGTGAGTGTTATTATGTAATTTTCAAAATATATGCCGGAATCACCAAATTTCTCGAATTTAAAACCAAAAATATCTAATACCGAAGAAAGAGAAAGTCCAACATTGGTTCGGGTGGACAGATCTAAAATAGTTTACCCACTAAGTATGGATGAAGTTCATCACTTTCTCTACAATGTAACCAAAAAAGATGGATCTGACGGTGGTCCGTTTATCTCCGTAGATGAACTTCCTAGAGAGAGGGTGGAGAAAAGTGGTTGGGGAAAGTTCGATCCCGGTCGCAAGCCAGGGTTCCACAATCCGGATTTGCAATGTCTTGGTCCAACAGAGTATGATCTCAAGTCTCTTCAACTCTGGTATCACCCACTTCAAGATCCAGAGAGACAAATGTCTGAGGTCTTGAGAGTTCCTGGTGATCGCCGTGCCATTGGAGATACTATGGTGGAAGCTTGGGAGATTTATGATTATATCTGTCAGCAAGGAGACCTTGAGAATCACATCGGCTATGCTGACCTTCTTGCGATTCAGCGCAAGGGAACAGAAGTGCGCAGGCTTTTTGGGAAAAATAGAACATCACGTGTTCTCTTAGCATGGAAGTCGATCTGGGATGAGGGTTTAGCGGATTCCCGGGTTCCAGGTCTGCAGTTGGAAGACGATAACACAACCTATCTGCGATGGTTCCCATTATTCTTATTCTCTTCGAAATTCAATGAAAACTACTTCGGACTCCGTTTTCCAAAGTCAGCAATATCCACTGGAGATACGAAATTACCCAAATAATCTTTTTTGAGTCATTGGGGTTTGTGGACAATTTGCAAGTTAGTGTGATAGTATATTGTCATAGCCGTTGAACCAACTAACACCTGGGGAGGCAAAGGAGAAGGTTTTTAAAGAGAACAAAGTAGGGTGGCACCGTGATTCGACTGCGCACACCACACGCGCAAGAAAAATCGCCCCTGCAAATTTATCAATTAAGATAAGTTTGGAGAGGCGATTTTTGCTTTTTCAGACAAGAAATATAAAAGATGAAAAATAGAACATATATAAAAGATTTAAAAGAGCAAGTTGACAAAGAGGTCATTATAGCCGGCTGGGTGGATGTGAGACGCGACCAGGGCAAAATGGTATTTTTCGACATGCGCGATATGACGGGTAAAGTGCAAGCGGTGGCGTTGCCTTCAAGAGCGGAAGCAATAGAAAAAGCCAAAGAAATAAGACCTGAATGGGTTTTGAAAATCACCGGTATTGTAAACAAGCGTC
>CAZKWN010000052.1:0-4600 GCA_964556605.1 uncultured Candidatus Saccharibacteria bacterium | reverse complement strand
GAAAGCGGAATGGCTCAAAAAATTCCAGGAATCTTTAGCTAATATTTCCAATGACATTTCCGTTCCCTCGGACATTTATATAACTACAGACAAAGACTTCGCGGACATTTTTTTGGAGACTATTAAGAATGATCAATTCAATCAATACACTTTAACGGAATCAAAATATAAAATTACTTTTTTGGACGCCAAAATATTTCACGGACTCGCGGTATTTGGTGAGAGCTCGGCAATTCGCGAACCAAGCCTTATTATTGATTCTATTTTCATTAATCGCCTTTTGATCCATTCTCATGCCTAGAAAAGTACTGCAAGACATGGTTAGGATTAAGCGGGTAAATGGGGAGGCAAGGAAAAAACCTGAGCCGAAGCCTGCCCCAAACTCCCGGCGGGAGGAGAAAATAAAAAAAGTATGGGAAGAGCCGATAGAAGGTGCGCGCGTTAATTACGGCAAAAGCGAAAGCAAGCCCCGATATTTTTTGTGGGTAATCGCGCTTATTTCCGTTGCGTTTTGTTTTTTCGCTGTTTCTTTTTTGTTTGCCAGGGCAAAGGTGGTAGTCAATCCAAAAATTCAGAATGTGGTTTTAAGCGAAAAGCTGTCTGCCGACAAAGATTCAAATAATGGCGGCTTATCTTTTGATCTGGTGATTATCGGCGGACAAGAAAGCGAAAATGTGCAGGCGACCGGGGAAAAAAACGTTTCGGTTAATGCCACGGGGACGGTTGTTATTTTTAACTCCTTCAGTTCTTCTTCTCAGAATCTTAGCGTAGACACAAAACTGGAAGGTTCAAACGGGAAAGTTTACAAAACCCAAGCAAAGATAACTGTGCCGGGGATGAGCAAAGACGGCACTCCCGGGCAAGTTGAGGTTGGCATCTATGCGGCGGGCGCCGGAGAAAGCTATAACAGCATTCCGCTTGATTTCGGAATTGTTGGGTTTAAAGGCACTCCAAAATATTCCAAATTTATTGTAAGATCAAAAACAGGGACAGCGATATCTGGCGGTTTTACGGGTGAAGCTCCCGATATATCTGCCAGCGATATGGCGGCGGCTCAAAACGGACTAAAGACTACTTTGCAAACGGATCTTTTAAAAAAAGCGACAAATCAAATTCCTGACGGATATATCCTGTATAAGGACGCGGTATTTTTGAATGCGGACAATTCCAATATTTCATCGGTTTACAATCAGGATAACAGCGCGACTTTGACCTTGAAAGGCACATTATACGGTATTATTTTAAATGAAAAAGAGCTCACTAAAAAAATCGCGGAAGACAATATAAATAAATATGACGGGAGCGATGTTTATATACCGAGCATAAAAAGTTTGGTGTTTGGAGTACCTCAAGGGCTGGACAGCACTTCTGTCGCCGGCGCGCAAAGTATAAATTTCAGCTTGTCCGGTAGGGCATTGATTGTCTGGAAGCTGGATGAAAATAAGTTTGTCGCTGATTTGCTGGGGAAATCAAAAAGTTATTTTAGTCAAATACTTTCCCAATATCCGAATATTGATTCCGCCACTTTGACGGTCACTCCTATTTGGAAAATGTCCGTGCCTGATCAAGCCAAAGATGTAAAAGTAATAGTGAATTATCCTAGTTAATTTGACATAACTTGTTTATTTTACTATAATTAGGGCCTATACATGAGTGATCCAAGAAATGAAAAAATCGCAACAGCCAGAGGAGTCGTCACAGAGGCTCTCCCTTCCACTTTGTTCAGAGTTGAGATAGAAGATAAGATTGAGGGCAAAAAAGAAATTCTCGCATACTTGGGCGGAAAAATGCGGATGCACAGAATTAAAGTTTTAATCGGGGATTCGGTGGAAATCGTGCTTGATCCTTACGGCGGAAAGGGAAGAATAGTGAAAAGATTGTAGGAGGGGTTGTTATTTTTTCGATAATGGTGTATCATAACAAGTACGGTTTTTAAAAAGACATAGCATTGAAAAATAAGGGTTTTTTCCTTGTTTTTCTTTATGTTATTAGGAAAAATTTTTATGAAAATAAAATCATCAGTAAAAAAGATTTGTGATAATTGCAAAATGGTCAGGAGAGCCAGGCATTTAAGAATAATTTGCTCCAATCCCAAACACAAACAAAAACAATAATTTATGAGAATTCTTGGAATCACAGTACCAAATGAAAAAAGACTTGAGATAGGGCTTACCTGCCTGTATGGCATCGGCGTTTCTTCCGCCCGCAGGATTTTAAAGCAAGTCAATATTGACTTTGGAAAGAAAGCCAAGGATTTGACTTTGGATGAGGAAAACACCATTCGCGCGGTTGTGGAGAAAATTTTAATCGAAGGAAATTTAAAAAGAGAAATAGCGGCAAACATAAAAAGGTTGAAAGATATCAAAAGCTACAGAGGAGTCCGCCATATGAAAAGGTTGCCGGTCCGGGGACAGCGCACAAAAACGAATTCCAGAACTGTCCGAGGCAATGTGAGAAAGACTATGGCCTCGGGTAAGAGAAAGGAAAGCAAGACTTAAAATTAGTAGAAAGTAGAAAGTTTATAAAGTCATAAAGAAAATGCTGAAACTTTACAAACTTTAAGAACCTTATAACTTTATGAACTAGATTCATGGCAAAAACAAAAACCACAACCGAAGAAGTAAAGGAAAAAAAAGGAGAAGCCGTCATTGAAGAGGGCACAGAAAAGAAAGCTCCGTCAAAAACACCGAAAAAGAAAGTTGTTTCCGGAGTCTTGCATGTTGAAGCGACGTTTAACAACACAAAAGTGCTTTTTTCGGACAAACTGGGCAATACTTTATTTTGGGGAAGCGCCGGCGCGATGGGTTTCAGAGGAGCGAAAAAAGGAACCCCGTTTGCGGCATCCAAAGTCGGCGATGTGATCGGAAGTAAAGCGGCGATACTCGGAGTGAAAGATGCTGATGTGGTGGTTTTGGGAGTCGGTTCAGGACGCGAGCCCGCCATTAGAGCTTTTATGGCTCACGGTATTGAGGTTACTTCCATTTTAGATGCGACGCCGGTACCGCACAACGGACCAAAGCCCAAGAAACCGCGAAGAGTGTAAAGTTATAAAGTTATAAAGTTCATAAAGCAAAGATAATAATATGATAAGCAAACCAAAATTTAAAATTTGCAGAAGGCTGGGTCCGGGGGTTTATGACAAATGTCAAACCGCTAAGTTTGCTTCGTCTGCCACCAAGACCTTGCCCGGAGGTCGCCGTCCAAAGGCTCCGACCGAATACGGGACTCAGCTTATAGAAAAACAGAAAATTCGTTTTTCCTACGGCATATCCGAGCGCCAGCTTTCCAACTATGTTAAAAAAGCTTCCAATATAAAAGGCGCGGGCACAGCCGAAAAACTTTATGAAAGCCTTGAATCCCGCCTGGATAACGCAATCTACCGCATGGGCCTCGGGGCTTCCAGGCGAGCCACCCGACAAATGGTTTCTCACGGGCATTTTATCGTCAACAATCACAGAGTGACTATTCCGTCTTATGAATTAAAGTCGGGGGATGTTATAAAAATTCGCGAAGGGTCCAAAAGCAAGAAGCTTTTTGAAAATCTGACGGACAGGCTGAAAGACTATAATGCTCCGACCTGGGTTTCTTTTGATTTAGGCAGTCTGGAAGGGAAGGTTTTAGCAAAGCCGAAAAATATTGAAACCTTTTTGGATCTTAATGCGGTGCTTGAATTTTATAGTCGTTAAATTATTAATTTTTAGAAAATATATATGTCTGAATATAAAATAATTATGCCTTCGAAGCCTCGTGTTGTTCTGGAAGAAGGCAATAAAGGAATTTTTGAAATAGACGGTCTGTCTCCGGGATACGGGCATACCTTGGGAAACAGCTTGAGGAGAATAATTCTCTCTTCTTTGCCGGGTGCCAGCATCACTTCAATCAAGATTGACGGCGTCTCCCATGAGTTTCAAACAATTGACGGAATCAAGGAAGACGTGATTGTGATGATTTTAAACCTGAAAAAGACCCGTTTCAAAATGCTTTCCAATGAGCCTCAGACAGTTATGCTTTCCGTCAAAGGCCCGAAGGAAATTTTTGCTTCCGACATAAAAACAGGCGGACAAGTTGAGATTTTGAATCCTGAACTTCATATCGCGGAAGTCACCGGCAAGGTCAATTTGAGCATAGAAATGAAGATTGAAAAAGGCCTGGGCTTTATCCCGAAAGAAATTTTTCAAAAAGATAAAGTTGACGTCGGCACTATCGCCGTTGACGCGATTTTCACTCCAATCCGCCGGGTATCTTACGAAGTTGAAAATATGCGCGTTGGTGATAAGACAAACCACAATCGTCTGCGCATTTCCATTGAAACAGACGGCACTCTGACTGCCCGCGAAGCCCTTTCCCGTTCAATTGAAATAATGATAAACCAATTAAAGGCAATCATTGATTTCAAAGAACCGGAAGAGGCCCCGACCGAAGTAGGGGTCCCGACAAAGGTCGGGAAAGACAAAAAAGATGACGAAGACGAGAAAAAAGGCAGCGATTTCGCGGATGTCCTCAAAACCCGCACAGACAGCCTGGATCTTTCCACCCGGACGCTAAATGCCCTGACCGGCGCAAATATCCGAACGCTCGGAGGACTGGCCCGAAAGAAAAG
>CAZKWN010000051.1:0-4694 GCA_964556605.1 uncultured Candidatus Saccharibacteria bacterium | reverse complement strand
TTTTCTTTGTAGGTCAGTTTTATTTTATCTTTCGTTTTTCGCAGACGCACAAATTTTCTCTTTCCAAGCCATGACCCGTCCGCCGCATGAAAAATTATTTCCTCTAATTTTTCCTCTCCCTTGTCTACTGCGCCGATAGCGACAAGTTTCTTCACAAGTTCGTCTTTGTTTATATCCAAAAATCTTGTTTCTATTTCTTTTTGCATAAATATATTATACCAAAATAAATGAAGCGCCGCGTTTCTACCGATAATCTGGTGAAACCTACGGCGCTTCATTGTTGTTCGGCGAACTACATCTTCGCCACTTACTGTAGCTCCCTGGGAGGGAGCGCATCATACGCTCTTTCCAGGCTGGCAACAAGTTCTTTAACGGTGGTCCACTGAGAGTAGGAGAAATCACTGATTGGTATTCTCGACGAGAAATCAATCTTGAAATTTTCATCGTCGATTAACATCTTTCCGACAACCATTTCATCGCCAATTTTGGCGACAGGCACCTCAAGGTGCCATGCTATGACCTCTTTGACCCTTTGCCCAATGTCTTCCTTTTTCATGCTTCCTCCTTACAGCTTTCAATATCGCATATTAACACTTAAGATTGATTTAGTCAAACAGCCACTTTCGGCCGGTATTGTATCGCCTCCAAGATATGATTCGCTTCGATGTTCGGAGAATTTTCCAGGTCGGCAATCGTGCGGGCAATTTTGATGACCCGGTGATAGGCGCGAGCAGAGAGAGCCAGTCTCTCGGCGCTGTCGTTTAGAAGCTGTTTCACTTCGGGTGAAAGCGGAGCAAAAATGCCAAGGTCTTTTACGTTCATGTCGCTGTTTGTTTTTATCACTCGCCCGCCGGATACTCTCGCGGAGACGGGTTTTATTTTCCCGAATCTTTTTTCCTGAATCATCCGCGCAGATTTTACGCGCGTCTTAATAGTGTGCGTCTTTTCGCTTCTGACAACTTCATCACTTAATTTTTTGTAATCAACATTCCCGACGGTCACCCATAAATCTATGCGGTCAATAATCGGACCGGAAATTTTGCGGTTGTATCTTTCCAAATCATTAGGACGGCAAATACAGGCTTTGTCTTTGTTGCCTTTGTTCCCGCACGGACAGGGATTCATGGCGGCGACTAAAATAAAATTGGAAGGAAAAATCGCCGAGCCTCGGGCGCGGGAAATAGAAACAATGTTGTCTTCCAGCGGCTGGCGAAGGGCTTCCAGAACTCTTTTTTCAAATTCCGGAAACTCATCCAGGAACAGCACCCCTTTGTGCGCCAGAGTCACTTCGCCCGGTTTTGGATTCGCTCCTCCGCCGATCATTGAAACATAGCTTGCGGTGTGATGCGGAGCGCGAAATGGCGGCTCCGTCACGAGAGCTTCTTCCAAGAGCCCGACGATAGAATGTATGCCGGTGATTTCCAAAATGTCATCATTGGGAAGCTCCGGCAATATGTGCGAGAAAACTCTGGCCAGCATCGTTTTGCCTGTCCCCGGCGGTCCGGAAAGCGCGATGTTGTGCCCGCCGGCGGCGGCAATTTCCAGTCCCCTTTTTGCGCTCTCCTGTCCTTTGATGTCGGAAAAGTCTATGTCATGTGATTTGTCTTTGCGGATTATCTCGGTCGGTTTTTGCGGAAGAATTTTCGGGCGCTCTTTTTCAAGCGGATTTCCTTTCTTGTCGTATTTTATTTTGTAAACATGATCCACGACTTCTTTTAATGTCCGCGCCCCGTAAATCGTAATCCCTTTCACCAGCGCCGCTTCTCCCGCGTTCTCCGCCGGCACAAATATTTCCTTAAAGCCGAGCCGCATGGCCTGCTCGGTGAGCGGAAGCACTCCTTTAATCGGCTGAAGTTCCCCGTTCAGAGAAAGCTCTCCCAAAAATATTTTTCCCTTCGGGTCAAAATCTATTTCTCCGGCCGAGAGCAGATACGCTAGCGCGATAGCCAAATCAAAATACGGACCTTCTTTTTTGAGGTCAGCCGGTGATAAAGAAATGACTATTTTTTGGTTTTGATTTTTGGGAGAAGGAAAACCGGAATTCTTCAAGGCTGAACTCATGCGGTCTTTTGACTCGTCCACCGCTTTATCGGGAAGGCCGACCAAAGTAAAAGCATGCAAAGTATTTTTTGTAATATCAACTTCTACCGTGACAATTTTGCCCTTAAGCAAATGTGTTTGCGCGGAATATACTCTAGAGAAAGACATTGGATTAGTTAAAAGTTATAAAGTTCATAATGTTCATAAAGTTTTAATTTAATAAAACTAACTTTCTACTTTATAAACTTTTCACTTTATGAACTTTCGAGGTGTTTCTTGCAGGTCTGCGCCGAAGGATTTATTTTCAGGCGCGCCATTTCAATTTCTTTTTTGCAAACCACGCACTTGCCGAAAGATTCCCTGTTTAATTCTTTCAGCGCTTTCAAAACGCTATTCAACCTCGGCTCCAGGGTTCTCATCACCGAACTTCTCGCTTCAAAATCCTCAAAGCGGTCGGCTTTATCGTTCTCGTCCGCTTCGGGAAAATCCAGCTCCTCGGGGGTCGCTTCCCATTCACCCGTTTCCGTATTTAACTTGCCCATACCGCTCATTTGTTCAAGCAGAATATCCCTTTCCTTTTCCAGTTCTTCTTTAATTTTTTTCTTATCTAACATATGTGCCCGTATAATATCAATACGGACGCCCCACGTCAAGAATCCCCGACGTCCGACGTCCGATTATTACTCCACTTGAGCAGAAGCCATACGAAGAATTATTTCCTGCGCGGCGCTTTGAGAATCGGTGACAAGCACGGAATTATCGTTCGCGAAAATATACATTAAAACTATGTTGCCGTCTTTGTCGTAAAGAATTCGCGCGTTTTTATTATCCACAATGCCGTCGGTAAAATCTTTTGTTAAAAGATAGCTGGTTCCGCTCCCAATGTTTATTCCAAAAAATCCGCGCAAGTCGGTAAAAAGATTCGGCTCCCATGCGCGCAGACTATTAAAAACATCGGTTTCTGAACGCACCTTCATCAGAATAAAAAATCCTGTTCCGGAATCAAACGGAATAGTTGCCTGATTCTTTACCACGCCCGTCATAAAATTATCGCTGACGATAAGAGCATCATTACCCGGAATAAAATGGCTCTCCGTCAGAGCCAAAAATCTTCGGAGTCCTATTGCCTGCGTATTTTCAGTCAGATAAATTCCCTCAATCCCGCCAACCGCCACGTTGGTATTCTCAACTTCGCTCAAAACTTTTTGGGCTATATCATCTTTTTTAAGTCCTGAAATTTCAAGCGGGACTGACTGATCGCTAAAAACAAGAGGAGCGGATTGTTGCTCTATGGAGGTCGTGACTGTATTTTTTTCAGAAAGCAAAAAAACGACGAGAGATAAGGCGAGCGCCAAAAGCAAAAAACCTACAAGCAGAAAAGTTTTGTTTTTCCTTGACCCGGGAGACAAACTTTTCTTCATCTCTTCGCGCGCCTCTTCGCCGTGAATAATATCCTTAACAGAGCCTCCCGCATCGCCTCCGATGGCGCCGGCCATGTCTCCAGTTAAAGTTTCCACCACTGGACTGCGTGCCGGTGCAGGAATAGGGGCTGGAGCTGGATTCACGACAGGTTTTATTTCATTTTGCGTTTCATCCGCCATTCTAGTTTATTCTAGCATTTTTATGAAATTAGTGGAAAAGAAAAACCGCCCACACGGGCGGTTTTTCTTTTCCTAGTTAAGACTGTGCGACTTTATTTAGGGGATTTTTAAAAAATTCTCTGTCGGCTTCTTTGATAGACAATCCGATTCTGCCTTTCTCGGCATCAATATTTATAACTTTAACCGGCACAATCATGCCTTCTTTCATTACATCGCTGACTCTCTCCACCCGAAACGGCGCGATTTCTGAAATATGCACCATGCCGTCGGTGAAGGGATTCAAGGCCACAAATGCTCCGAAGTCGGCAATCTTTACCACTTCCCCTTTCAAGACTTCTCCGACTTTGAATTCATGCGTCATTTCTTCCACGATTACCCGTGCCTTTTCCGCTGAGTCGCCCACCCCGGTCAGGAATACCGTTCCGTCGTCTTCAATCGTTATTTCCGCGCCGGTTTTTTCTTTGATTTCTTTAATTGTTTTTCCGCCCCCGCCGATTACCAACCCTATTTTTTCCGGATCAATTTTAATTATCAAAATTTTCGGCGCATTAGGAGAAATATTCGCCCGAGGCTTTGGAATTTCTTTTTCAATTCTGTCTAAGATTGCCACTCGCGCAAGTTTGGACTGACGCATCGCTTCACCTAATATTTTTATCGGCACTCCTTCCACCTTCACATCAAGCTGAATCGCGGTCACTCCCTCTCTCGTGCCGGCAATTTTGAAATCCATATCGCCGTGGTGGTCCTCGGGTCCCTGGATGTCGGTCAAAATTTTGTACTTATTGTCAGACTCATACATTAATCCCATCGCGATGCCGGCAACCGGTGCCAAAATCGGCACTCCGCCGTCCATGAGCGCGAGAGAAGAAGCGCAAATTGAGGCCTGCGAAGTTGAACCGTTGGAAGCCATCGATTCGGAAACTATTCTCATAGTGTAAGGAAAATCTGCGACTGCCGGCAGGACCATCGCCAGCGCTTTTTCCGCTAAAGCTCCATGCCCGATTTCCCGGCGATTAGTAAATCCGGATCTTCCGACTTCTCCGGCCGAGTACG
>CAZKWN010000050.1:0-4833 GCA_964556605.1 uncultured Candidatus Saccharibacteria bacterium | reverse complement strand
TAATAAAAATGTCGGATGACACAAATAATCAATTAAATCAGCCGGGTCTTTTTGGTTTACTGAAACCCTATAAATTTTTACTTGCTCTGCTTGTGTTTTTTACCATTACTGGCAACGCATTTAATCTTATCGTGCCGAAAATTATCGGAGGTGCCATTGATACTTATACGCATGGCGACTTTGTGCTCAAGCATCTGATTATAGAATTCACTATTGTCGCTATTCTTATTTTTATTTTTACCTATCTTCAAAACATTGTGCAGGTTTATGTTTCCGAACGAGTGGCCCGTGATATCCGCAACGACCTGACGGCTAAAATATCCGTGCAGGATTATTCATATATTGAAAAAGAAACACCGGCGAAACTTCTAACCAATTTAACTTCCGATGTTGACGCGATAAAAACTTTCGTATCCACTGCGATTGCCTCCATTATTTCCTCGGCCTTTCTGATAATCGGCGCATCCGTATTGCTGATAATGATTGATTTAAAGCTGGCGCTTTCGGTGCTGGCAATTGTGCCTTTTATTGCCGTGACCTTCTTTTATGTTCTGACCAAAGTGCGAAAACTTTTTCTGGAATCCCAAAAAGCCATTGATTGGTTGAATAAAGTCATCAGTGAAAGCATTTTAGGAAGCGCGCTCATTCGTTTGCTCAACTCGATGGATATAGAATATAAAAAATTTCTTCTTGCCAGCGGAGAAGCGAAAAGAATCAGCCTGAAGATTCTAGCTTTGTTTGCCAGCCTCATCCCCGTCATTACCTTTTTCACAAACCTGGCAACGCTCGTCATTGTCGTGCTGGGGGGGCATTTTGTCATACAAGGGAATATGACGCTGGGGAATTTTACCGCCTTCAATAGTTATCTGGCAATTCTGATTTTCCCTATTTTAATAATTGGTTTTATGACGAATGTCATTGCTTCGGCTCGGGCTTCGTATGGACGTGTAGCTGAAGTTCTTTATGCTCCGGAAGAAAAGAAAAGCGGATTACTGAAGACAACTCTTCGAGGCGATGTTGAAGTGAAAGATGTTTCTGTGCTTTTTGGAGAGAAGGCCGCGCTTCGGGATATATCTTTCTCCGTGCAGGCCGGCAGTAAAACTGCCGTTATCGGCCCGACTGCCGCCGGCAAGACTCAGCTTTTGTATTTATTGACCGGGCTTTTAACCCCGACAAAAGGAGAAATATTTATTGACGGCAAAAATATCAACGAATACGACAAGGAAAGCTTGCACAGCCAAATCGGTTTTGTTTTTCAGGACAGCATTTTGTTTAACTTAAGCTTGCGTGAAAATATCGCCTTCAGCAATGCGGCGGGGGATGCTTATCTTGAGAAAGCGATAGAAACTGCCGAGCTTCGGGATTTTATTGATGTCCTGCCGGATAAATTGGACACTGTTGTCTCAGAACGGGGCACCAGCCTCTCCGGCGGGCAAAAACAGCGCATCATGCTGGCGCGCGCGCTGGCGCTCAACCCTAAAATACTTTTGCTTGACGACTTCACTTCGCGGGTAGACAACAGGACGGAAGCCAAAATCTTGGGCAATATCACCAAAAATTATCCGGAGCTGACGCTTATTTCAGTAACCCAAAAAATACAATCCATTGAACATTATGACCAGATTATTTTACTTATGGAGGGAGAGCTCTTGGCTAAAGGGACGCACCAAGAATTGATGCGCACTTCTCCGGAGTATGTGCAAATTTATGATTCACAAAAAAGCATGAACCAATATGAGTGATTATTCTTTAAACAAAACAGATATAGCGAAGGAAAAGGAAAAAGGAGTGCTCGCCACTGCTTTTCGAAGGCTCGTGCCGCTTATGAAAGAAGAAAGCCGTTCGGTCACCTACGCCTTTATCGCAATTTTTATCTCTTCGGCCGCGACGCTGGTCGTGCCTATTATCATCGGGCATATTGTTGATGTATATATTCAGAACAAAAATTTTCACGGTGTTTTGGTTTTTTCCGCAATACTTGCAGTCGTGTATATTGTCGGACTGATTGCCAGCTATATACAGGTAAAAACAATGGGCGGAGTGGGCAGGCGCCTGCTTTTCAATCTGCGCAATAAAATTTTTGAAAAACTGCAGGAACTTCCTCTGGCATTTTTCAACCAAAACAAAGAAGGCGACATTATCTCGCGCATCAACAACGACACCGACAAGCTCAACCAATTTTTCTCTCAGGCATTTATGCAGTTTATCAGCAACATTGTTTTGATTACAGGCACAGGAATATTTCTTCTTGTCATCAGCATTCGGCTGGGAGCTGTTGCTCTTATTCCGGCAGCTGTCGCGCTCGTTGCTACCCAGTTCCTCTCTCCATGGGTGAAGCGCACAAGCTTGCGCAGTCTGCGTACTTTGGGCAGTATGAGCGGAGAAATTTCCGAAAGCATCAATAACTTTAAAGTGATTGTCGCCTTCAACCGGCTGGATTATTTTCGGGATAAGTTTAAGGAATCAAATGATCTAAATTACAAAGCATCCATTTCGGCCGGAATAGCCAGCAACATATTTACTCCGATTTATACTCTAGCCGGAGTGCTCGGTCAAATCGGTGTTTTGGCCTACGGCATATATCTGATTTCCGTCGGGAATTTTACTCTTGGCCTGCTTATTAGTTTTCTTCTTTATGTAAACAATTTTTATAATCCGCTGCGGCAACTTGCCTCCGTTTGGTCTTCGTTGCAACTGGCTCTGGCGGGGCTTGATCGCATCTCGGAAGTTCTGGAGCTGGAATCAAATATGGAAGTATTGCCACCCACAGACGTTGGACGTCTGGAATCCAGACGTCCAACGTCTGTAGCCCCAGTAATTGAATTTAAAAATGTTCATTTTAGGTATGGAGAAGGCAAAGAAATTTTAAAAAATATTAATTTCAAATTAGAAAAAGGAAAGACCTATGCCTTAGTCGGCCCGACTGGCGGCGGCAAGACCACGACTGCTTCACTCATGGCGCGTCTGTATGATCCGATAAAAGGCGAAGTTTATTTGGAAGGCAGGGACATCAGAATCTATAATTCGGATGAGCGAGCTAAAAAAATCGGGTTTATTTTGCAGGAGCCGTTTTTATTTACCGGGACAGTTTATGAAAATATTCTTTATGGCAACAAAGAGCATGCAGGTTTTTCACACGAGGAATTAGCGGAAGTGCTGGAGAAAGCCAACCTCACAAAACTTCTCTCGCGATTTGGGGAAGGATTGGATACCAAGATTTTTGTGGGTGGAAACGCCATCAGCTTGGGGCAGAAACAGCTTATTGCTTTCATGCGCGCAGTCCTGCGCAATCCGGATATTTTGATTTTAGACGAAGCAACGGCAAACATAGATACGGTGACCGAGCAGTTGCTGGAAGAAATATTAAAAAAATTACCCGCAAGTACGACACGCGTCATAATAGCGCACCGTTTGAACACGATTGAAAATGCGGATGAGATATTTTTCGTGAACGGGGGAGAAGTAACATTGGCCGGAAATATGGAACACGCGGTTGATATGCTTTTGCACGGCAAAAGGGAAAGCTAAGAGCACATATTTTCCAAGTTGCTAGGCAGTTGACAATACCCCCTAGGGGGTATAAGCTTCGGCTATGCATACAAATAAACAAAAGCTTATAAGAAGATTAAAAATTCTTGAGGGCCAAGTGCGAGGTTTGCAAAATATGGTTGATAAAAATACATATTGTATTGATATCATTACTCAAACCTCAGCTATCAAACAAGGTCTTTCAAACATAGAAGATGTTCTTCTGGAAGGGCATCTGGGGCATTGTGTGATTGACCAGATTAAGAGCGGTCAGACCGGCAAAGCTACGCAAGAAATTTTAAAAGTCTACCAACTGAAGCGTAAATAATATCAATATGAGTATAACCAGAACATACAAAATAAAAGGTATGCATTGCGCCTCGTGCGCCGGAATTATTGAGAGAACTTTCAAAAAAACTGAAGGCGTTTCTTTAGCTGAGGTGAATTACGGAACTGAAGCGGCAAAAGTATCCTTTGACGAGTCAAAGATTAATCCCGAAAATTTGTCTAAAAAAATAGAACCGCTGGGCTACTCTTTGATTATTCCAACAGCAAGAGGAATGGGAATGAGCGAGAATGAACACGCGGAGCACCTAGGACTTAACCAGTCAAAAAAAGAAAAACTTGCGGAACTAGCCGATATGAAAACAAAAGTGATATTAATAATTCCACTCGCGGTGATTAGTATTTTTGTCATGACCTGGGATATTTTACTTCAATACAAAGTCGTGCCGGAGATGGGCTATACTGTTAACCAAATTTTTACTTATCTACTGCCTTTAATGGCCACCTATGCTCTTTTTGTGGTTGGTAAGCCGTATCTTCTAGGATTATTTCGATTCCTCCGTTATGGTAAAGCAAATATGGATACACTAATAGGTATTGGGACCTCTGTTGCTTATGTTTATAGTTTTATAATTACCGCGTTTGCGAGATATCTCGCTCCTTTTATAAATGTCTCTCATACTTATTATGATGTGACGATTGTAGTAATTACTTTCATTTCTCTTGGTAAATTTTTAGAAGCTCGCTCAAAACTTCGAACTGGCGATAGCATTGAAAAGTTACTAAATCTTCAGGCAAAAACCGCTCTTGTAATAAAAGACGGGAAAGAGATTGAAATACCGCTCAATCAAGTTGTGCACGGCGATTTGATAATCGTAAAACCCGCAGGAAGAATCCCGGTTGATGGAATTATCACAGAAGGTTCTTCATTTATTGACGAAGCAATGGTTACCGGGGAATCGATGCCTGTTTCAAAGAAAATTGGAGATACTGTCATTGCAGGAACCATAAACACAACCG
>CAZKWN010000049.1:0-4913 GCA_964556605.1 uncultured Candidatus Saccharibacteria bacterium | reverse complement strand
GCACTTTTTTGCTCCTTCTATTTCATATATGCTTTTTGGCAAAGTTTCATCGGAAATATATTCAACGTAAGTAGCGTCAAAAATTATGACTGCTTTATTTTTAAGCGCGTAATCAACGAAAGCCTTCAATTGTTTTTTTGTAGCCACGGAACCCGTAGGATTGTTGGGATTGCAAAGATAGATTATATCCGCTTTTTGTTTCGGAGGAGAGGGGACGAAACCATTTTCTTCATTACATTCCATGTACACTAATCCCTTGTATTTACCATTTACAAATTCTCCCGTTCTTCCGAAGATTACAGTGCTGTCCAGATACGCCGGGTATACAGGGTCGGCAATAGCAACTACATTGCCCGGTCCAAAAATTGACTGTATATTTGCCAGGTCAGACTTGGCTCCGTCGCTAATAAAAATTTCCTGTAAATTTAAATCAACATTTCTTTTTTTATAAAATAGAGACAACGCCATTCTTAACTTCTTATTGCCTTCCGTGTCTCCATATCCCGTATATGTTTTTTCATTGGAAAGTTTTTTTACTTCTTTACTTAATCCTTTAATAACAGCGGGAGAGAGCGGTCTGGTCGTGTCGCCGATGCCGAGCCGCATAATTTTAACCTTCGGATTCTTTTCCATGAAATCTTTTGTGCGTTTGGCAATTTCGGTGAACAAGTATCCGCCCTGCAACTTTTTATAGTTTTTATTAATAGTGGCCATGATGTCTGTATTTAGATCAATTTTAATTCCTTCAAGATTTTTTCTATCGGCTCTCTGTTTTTGTCTTCAATGAAAGTGAGCGGCAATCTCAAGCTTTCCTCAATTATGCCCATCATGGCCATGGCAGTTTTGACCGGAATCGGATTTGACTCTATAAAATTTATATTCATCAGCGGAAGAAGCGCGTAGTGCAATTTTCTTGCCTCTTCCAAATTACCTTCAAGAGCAAAATGAATCATATCGGAAAATAATTTCGGGGCTTCATTACAGACAACGGAAATACAACCTTTCCCTCCGACAGCAATAAGCGGCAGTGCTACGGCGTCATCTCCGGACAGCACGGTAAAGTCTTTTGGACCGTTTTTTGCCACTTCATTTATGATTTCCATCATTTGGTTTAAAGAACCCGAAGCTTCTTTGACGGCTATTACTTCCGGCACTTCTCTGGCAATTCTCACAATAGTGGCAGGGGAGACGTTGGATCCGGTTCGGCCCGGAACATTATAAAGAATAATCGGCATATCCACCGCCTTGGCGATTTCTTTGAAATGGAGCACCAAGCCATTTGGCGTAGGCTTATTGTAATAAGGAGTCACGTGCAGCAAACCGTCGGCTCCGGCCGCCTTGGCGAGCTCCGAAAGATGAATTGCTTTTTTAGTGTCGTTACTGCCGGCTCCGGCAATCACCGGAATTCTCATTCCTCTTGTTTTTCCTGCAGCAACTTTTTTTACCACTGTCTTTACGACAGTAGAATATTCTTCGTCACTCAGTGTCGCCGCTTCTCCGGTGGAACCGCAGGCGACGATGGCATCCACTCCGCCCTGCAATTGATATTCAACCAATTTTTCCAAAGCGGGCAAATCTAAATCGCCATTTTTTTTAAAAGGCGTGATAATCGCCGGAATTGAACCAAAAAATTTTATATTTTTCATATATTGAAAATTTCTTCAAAGGAATGGACTCCTTTTTTATTATTAATAAATTCCGTTGCCAGCAATGCGCCTTTGGCAAATCCAGCTCTGCTATAAGCTTGATGGGACAACGTCACTCCATCGGCTGTGCTGTCAAAAGTGACTTGGTGAAAACCGGGATTCCGGCCACCCCGTACCGAAGCGAAATGAAGCTCGCTCGGATCAATTTTCCTGTCCAGCTTATCGCCTTGGATTGTTTTTTTGGATGGGAAATTTTCCAGAATCTCCTTGCCGATTTTTAAAGCAGTACCCGATGGGCTGTCTGCCTTTGCGTTGTGATGGATTTCCAGTCCGTAAACGTCGTAATCATTAAACTTGGAGAAAAGTTTGGAGGAAAAAGCAATCATTTTTAAAAAGATATTTGCTCCAACGGAAAAGTTGGAAGCATAAACCAAACCGATTTTATATTGGTCGACTATTTTTTTTACTTTTTCCAAATCGCCGTACCATCCCGTCGTGCCGATAACCAGATTCTTACCAAGCTTTGCCACCTGTTCTATATTTTGAAGCACAACGTCTTTGGATGTGAAATCTATGGCAATATCCGCCTTTTTTATGCCTTCCACATCAAGAGCATCGTCTATTTTTTTAAAACTTATGGAAACAACCTCAAACTCCTGAGACTCTTTGCATAACGCATAAATCTCCTGACCCATTTTTCCAAAACCGATTAAAGCAATTTTTATTTTAGTTTTCATAATGTTTATTGATAGGCTAATAATAGCTATTTTGTTTGTTATAGTTAATTTTTTTAACATTCACCTTCAAATTTGGACTTTTTGTAAAATCTGTTAAAATAGATGTATGATAAAAATACAGCCAATTGTGCGGGATATAGTCATGGAGGAGCTGGAGGCCTATTTTGCGCTCTCAAACGGCTATATGAATATGAGTAGTTATGCTCATCGCATTAAGCCAAAGGTGGAGGCGCTTGCCAAAAAGCAGGTCACGATCACTAGCTTGGTAGTGTCTCTGTCGCGCTTGCGAAAGGAAATTAAAAAAGCCAAGCCTTTAATCCACGATGTGCGCATAAAAAATATAACCACCAAGATGCCTCTTACGGAGATAATTTACGAAAACAGTACGGGGTTTACCAGAGAGTTTGAATCATTACATAAAAATATTTCCGCATCGCCTGAAGACTTTTTCACGGTAACCAAAGGCCTTACCGAGGTTGATATTATTTGCTCGTCAAATCTGGAAGCAAAAATCTTGAAACATTTCAAAATAAAGCCAAAAATTATCAATCACAATTTTGCCGCAGTCGGAGTTTCTTACGGGTCGGAAGTTTTCGGGACGCCCAATGTGTTCTTTTCGCTTCTTTCCATTACCGCCCGCGCCCGTATAAATATAGAAGAGCTTGTCTCAACGCCGACCGAACTGATTTTTATAGTTGACGAAAAAGACTTTGCCCAAACCGTTGCCTTATTTTCCGAATTGCACAGGGAAACAAATAAGTGATACAATATCACTAATATGAAAATTTTTATTGGCACTGACCATGCCGGGTATGTATTAAAAGAAAAACTTGTATCTGTTTTAAAATTACAAGGCTATGAAGTTATAGATGAGGGTGCTTTTGAGTATAATGAAAATGATGATTATCCGGATTTTGTCATCCCAGTTGCCCGAGAAGTTTCGAAAGACCCGGATAATTCAAAAGGTATTATTTTGGGCGGCACGGGCCAGGGAGAAGCTATTACCGCAAACAGATTTCCTCATGTGCGGGCGATTGTTTATTACGGCAAAGCAACACCTGTGGTGGATGATGAGTCAGGTATCCTCGCCCGGGCGAGAAAGCATAATAATTCAAATGTCCTTTCCTTGGGTGCCAGATATTTTACGGAAGACAGTATGATGGAAGTGGTTAATTTTTGGCTCCACGCTCCCTATAGCGGAGAGGAAAGACATGTCCGTCGTTTGGCGAAGATAGACGCAATTAAAATAGACTAAAATTAAAATGTCCGACATTACTCCGGCGATTTTGGAAAAAGATTTTCGTGAGATAAAAAACAAGCTTACTTTTTTGCGCGGGAAGGCGTTGTGCGTCCAGCTGGATATATGCGATGGTATTTTTGTGCCTTCCCAGACCTGGCCTTTTGCCTCCGGCGGATTTGAGGATGCCGATTTCGTTAAAATTATAAACGAAGAAGAGGGAATGCCGTTTTGGGAAGATTTTGATTTTGAATTTGATATGATGGTGGCGGATGCGGTGGAGAATTTTGATATTTACATGAAGCTGGGGCCGAAGAGAATGATTTTTCATCTGGGAGCGCAGAAAAATCTTGAGGAATTTGAACATTTTTTGGAAGGCTTGGATATGTACACTAGGGATATTGTGGAAATAGGCTTGGCTTTCAACCCGAGCGATGATTTGGCTGTCATATCGCGGCTTTCCCATCATGTTGATTTCTTGCAATGCATGGGTATAGAAAAAATCGGCTTTCAAGGGGAGAGTTTTGATAAAAAAGTTCTAGAAAATATAAAATATCTCAAAAAAAACTTGCCAGGCGTGGTGCTGACGGTGGATGGGGGAGTTAATTTAGAAACCGCGGAAATGCTGCTTGATGCCGGCGCAGACAGACTGACGGTAGGCTCCGCAATTTGGAAAAGCCCGGACCCAATCGGCGCATTGGAAAATTTCCAAAGTCTATTGTAAAAGAATAATCAAACTTTTCTGCGTTAGGTCATAAGGATAATGCTCTTGAAAAGTTTATTATTCTTTTACAATATTAGTTGTGTGTTATACTTATCTTAATGTTTCTTTCTGAAGAAAAAACAAAAGAGTTGGAGAAGAAGGCGAATGATATTCGCATATCTATTATTGAGATGCTGGTAGAAGCAAAGAGCGGGCATACGGCTGGTCCACTTGGCATGGCGGATATTTTTACGCTTTTTTATTTTCATATCCTGAAACACGACCCAAAAAATCCGTCTTGGGAGGAACGCGACAGAGTCGTGCTATCTAACGGGCACATTTGCCCGGTTCTTTACGCGGCGATGGCGCATTCCGGATATTTTCCGGTGGAGGAATTGAAAACTTTGAGGAAATTCGGCGCCCGTCTTCAAGGGCATCCGCACAGAGAATACTTGCCTTATGTTGAAAATTCTTCGGGGCCCCTTGGCTCCGGGCTTTCACAAGCGATAGGCATGGCGTTAGCTGATAGAATTCCTGGAAAAGATGGTTCGACTTCGCTCACCACAAGCAGATTCATTTATTGCTTTATG
>CAZKWN010000048.1:0-5054 GCA_964556605.1 uncultured Candidatus Saccharibacteria bacterium | reverse complement strand
ATGAGTCATATTCCGTATCAATTTTTTGCTTGGGGAGCTTGTGCGGTTTTTGCCGTAGAAAGCTTGATGGTGAAATTTGTCAGCAAGCATAAAATAAAAAATCCCTGGCTTTTCAATATTGTTTGGGTATTTTTTGTTTTAATCCTTAATACTGCCGTATGTCTATACATGGGCGCCGGTTTGCCCACAGCTTGGAGCAATATTCTATGGGCGGGTTTATTTTTCGCACTCGGGATGAGCTTGTTCAACTTAGTGGCTTACAAGCTGGATGTCTCCGTGTTTGTTCCTTTGGAAAACTTCAAAACTATTTTTTCAGTTTTTCTGGGCGTTTTTCTTTTAGGAGAAATTTTAACCCGTAACCAGCTATGGCTGATTGGCCTAATGGTTATCGCCGGTATTTTAATAACCCTTGACGAAAACTTTTCCATTAAATCTTTCTTCAGCAAAGCGGTAGCTTTGGCGATAGCGGAAATGCTCATTTTAGCCTTGATGGCTTTCTTTTTAAACAAAGCCGCCGTAAATAATAATTTTTGGACGTTGAATCTTTGGTATTACTTTATCGGCTCTATTCTTATATTGTTTACCTGGCCACTTTTTAATAATGAAATAAAAACTTTAGACAGAGGCCAGGTTAGCAGCGTGTTTTTTTTGGCTTTAGCTGGGGCAACCGCCAACTTGCTGGCGACTAAGGCTTATACGGAGAATATCGGCATCTCTCAAGCCATAATTTCCATCCCATTATCCGTGGTCATTGTTATGATTTTATCTTTTTTCTTCCCTCACTTATTAGAACGTCACAACTGGAAAATTTATGTTTTAAGAATTATATGCGCAGCCGTTTTACTTTATGCTGGTCTTAAGTTAATATAGAATCATGACACAAGAACGAAAAAAACTTTTATTGGAATTAGCCGCGAAAAACGGTACTCCGATGTTCGTGGTTGACCACGAGATTTTAAGACAAAATTTCCATGAATTTCGGGAAAAGCTGCCCGATGTTCAATTATATTTTGCGGTTAAAGCCAACTCCAATCCGGAAATTATCAAAACTATGTTCAACATGGGCTCCAGTTTTGATGTGGCGTCAATTTATGAATTCAAGCTGGTTTACGAACACATTAAAAACTTGCCGGAAAAAGAGCGCCAGGATTTTATCTGGGACAAGATAATCTATGCCAACACCATCAAGCCGGCTAAAGTTTTAGCTAAATTAAATCCTTACAAAATTCTGGTAACCTTTGATAATATAGAAGAATTGAAAAAGATTAAAGAGCACGCTCCCGATGTCGGGCTGATACTGAGAATTCGCGTGCCGAACACCGGAAGCATGGTTGAGCTATCTTCTAAATTCGGCGCGCATCCGGGCGAGGCGGTGGATTTAATCGCGGAAGCAACCAATATGGGATTAGGAGTTGAAGGAATTAGTTTTCATGTCGGAAGCCAATGCAATAATTTTGATAATTACATCCAGGCATTAAGCGCAGCTTCGTCAATTTTCAAAGAAGCGGATCTGCGGAATCTAAATGTAGGCTTTGTGAACAATGAGGGGAAACGAATTAAGGTTTTAGACATCGGCGGCGGCTTTCCTGTCAGATATACGTCGGATGTAAAATCCTTCGCCACGCTGGCAAAAAAGCTGAATACCGAAATTAAACGTTTATTCGGGAAGGACAATATTCAGATTATAGCCGAGCCGGGAAGGTTTATGGTGGCGACGGCATGTACTTTGGTTACTAAAATTATCGGCAAATCAATACGCGACGGGAAAACTTGCTATTACTTGGATGACGGCGTTTACCACACTTTTTCAGGACAAGTTTACGATCACCAGCACTATCCTCTGCATTCTTTTAAAGAAGGCGATTTGAAAATTTGCGCAACTTTCGGTCCGACCTGCGACGCTTTTGACACTATTTCTCTGGCGGACGAATTGCCCGAAGACTTACAAATAGACGATTTGCTCTATTCGGAAAATATCGGTGCCTATACCTTAGCTTCGGCTACGGGCTTCAACGGTTTCCCGGTAGCCAGAGTGGTAAATATAAATCTTGAGCCTGGTGCTTAATTACGCAAAACCCGGGAAATAATCCGATTTAATTCTCCACCAAGGCACGCCTAGATTTTTGAGTGTTTTTTTAAATGCTTCCACCATGCTGCGCGGGCCGGATAGATAAAATATCCGGTCTTTGTAATCGGGAATCTCCCGGGCAATTAGTATTCCGTTAATTTGCCCGTTATACATGCCGGGTGTTATTGTTTTGTCTTTAGTAATGGCGTATATAGTCTTAAATCCGATTTCTCTTTCCGCGCGGTCAAAAGTATTTTTGTAAGCCACTTCGTCTGCTGTTCTGTTGGAGTAAAGAAGCACAGCCGGGCGGACCTCTTTTTTATTGTCTATCATATACTGAACCATGCTCCGGAACGGAGTGATGCCTATTCCGCCGGCGATAAATACCAATTTTTTCTTTTTATCTTTCGGCAAAACAAAATCTCCGGCAAGATTTGAAACAGAGATTGTGTCACCGGCCTCCATTGATACAAGCGCTTTTTTGTATGAGCTTGCTGGCTCGTAAAATTTGACCCCAAGCCGTACGAAGTCTTCGGTCGGCGAGGAAGCGATTGTAAAATAGCGCCGGTTTCCGCGGTCGTCGGCTTTAGAGTGGGCGAGCGTCCACTCCAGATACTGGCCGGGGCGAAATGAAAAAGAACGGTCCGGAGCAAAAACGAATTCATACGCATCTCTGCCTATTTCTTTTATTTCCTTCAAGGTCAATATAAATCTTCCCTTGGGGCTGACAAAATATACGAAAATATTTCCCACAAGCAAGGCAATCTCCGGCGTCAGATAGTAAGAGCCGATGTGGATATTCGGGGCAAAAAGAAAGCCGACAATCGCGCCGTAAAAGATTCGCATGATCCTATCCGGAGGCATGGTCAGGGGCTCGGTGAGCATGACTAACGCCAGAAAAAAGAATGACGAATGGAGGACGGTTTGCGTTATGGGAATCAGGTAATTTTGGTATGAAGAAGTGAGAGCAACAGTTAAAAGCGAAACAGCGAAAAAACTCAAAACAAGATCAAATCTATGAATCTTCCGGACGATGAGAAGTCCTCCGACCAGAACAAAAGGGAGCAGGACTAAGTTTCCGGCTACCCACCAGACGGCCGATTGTCCGATTAAAATAGCGGACAAGGCGACGCCGAATGCGGCGGGATTAAAAATATGTTTTTTGCCGATTGCAAATATATATTTTGACCCCATAGCCCAAGCGGAGGCAAAGAGAATAAATCCTATGCCAGCGTAATCGTTTGAAGCAACCGGCATGATAATGAGCACTAAAATGAGGGCGGTGATATAAACTGATTCGCTGTTTGTTATCGCTCCGAAAGCTTTAGCGAATAGGGTATTGCTTATATAGCAAGCGAGCAGAATTAGAAAAGCGGAAAATAATAATATTTCCGGACTAAAAGGCAGGATGTGGAAAAAACTTAATACCAAAGAAATTAACAGCAGGCCGATGAGATAATAAAGAACCAGCCGATACATTGTAATTTTATTAAGGAAGTCGTCTATAAGTCTGACCATAAATTTATTTTAAGCTTGGCTCAATGCCGAAGCGAGCGATTGCTGAAATGCCTGGCTTGAATCGGTGGCTCCGGAAACAATGTTGACATTAGCGCTTTGGGCGCTGATTGCTTCTTGTTTAAGTATCGGCATAGCCCGGCTATTAACGCGGATTGATGTGTTTCGGTCGTTTGGATATTGTAAAAACTGCACATCCGCAAGTACTCCATTCTGAACAATTGCCTGTACTTGGATAGTTCCATAAAAGGCGTCGGCTGGGCTGCCGGCATATGTTCCGTCCGCGTACCGGCCGGCCGGCTTTTTAACCGCAACCGGCGGAGTTGGTTTAGGAGCTGGCTGGGACGCTACAGTTTTATTTGCTGAAGCAACTTTTTTAGGGGAAGCTGAAGTTTTAGTTTTAGTTTGTCTGGTTGCCGGCAAGGATTCTGTCGGAGATAAGGTTTGCATAGCAATCCCCGATGAAGAATTTTCCGCTGAAGTATTTTTATATGTGGTAACGGAAGAAACAGGAATAGTATTTTGATAAAAAGCATAGATGACCGAGGCGAGAATAAGCCCGATTGATATGGACAATTTTCTGCCGGTTCTTTTATTGTTGATGGGTTCGGTAATCATTTTATTTTGTATAAAGTTCAAAATTACTTGTCATGGTTGCTACGCCGTTTGAATCAATCGCATATCCTTCAAACTCCGGTAGTTGTTCAATAAAATTAATTCCTTCTCTGCCCATGGCAAAGGCGGCAGTAGCAAAGCGGTCGGCTTCCATAATATTTGGGCCGATAATAGTGACACTAGTAATATCAAGAAGCTTTTCTTTTGGTTTATATGGGTTATATACGTGCTGTCCACGCAAATAGTTGCCGGAAGTGGCCACACCTTTTCCTCTGGGATAAATAACTTTAACTATTTCATCTATCTTAAAAGGATTACGAATACCGATGCTCCACTCTTTGCCTTCCGCATTTAACCCAAAAGACTGAACATCTCCGCCGGCATCAATGTAAAAATTTCCATAGCCTTTTTTCAATAAAAGACCTGCGGCATTTTGTATCGCCCAGCCTTTAACAATGCCAGAAGGGTCGAGCATTCCATCCGGTTTTTCAATATCAAAATATCCAAGAGTTTCCTTCTTGGTTTTTTCGGCCAAGGCGAATATTTCCTTCATCTCTTTACTGCAGGTATCTTTGGAAATTTCCCCGCGATTTATACGCATAATTTCGCTGTCGTTTTTGTATGTGCTGAATTGCTTATCCACCGAGGTAAAGTATGAGAAGATTTCTTCAAAAATTCCCGAGGCGACTTGTTTATCAACAATCTCAACGGTTATATGCATTCCCATGATAATTCTCGTGTCTTTCATAAACAGTATACTTATTCTTCCTATAAATTATTATGAGAAACCTGTATGAAGATTTGATGAAGCCCCTTATGTAATCTTAATTGAAATTTAATTTGAAATGGTGTTAAA
>CAZKWN010000047.1:0-5131 GCA_964556605.1 uncultured Candidatus Saccharibacteria bacterium | reverse complement strand
CAAGGCGACAACGCCGGAGCGCTTTCTTATGCCAACCAAGCTCTTGCCGTAACCCCAAGCGATCAAAATTTGATACAGTATGTTAATTCCCTAAATGGCTCTGCACCATCATCTTCTGCTAATACCGTTGCCCCGAAGCCTCTTGCTCCTGCTACCATTCCTACTCCTAAGAAAAAATAAAAGTGCTGGATGGAAAAAATTCTGCGAATTTTTAATAAGGAATCCGGAAGTGTGAATCAAGCTGCGCTTCTCTTGGGTTTCCTTACATTAATGGCCCAGATTTTGGCGCTTTTCCGCGACCGGTCCATTGCGCATTTCATCGGACCTTCTCCGCAACTTGACGCATATTATGCCGCTTTCCGCGTGCCGGATCTTATTTTTGTCTGCATTGCCTCGCTTGCTTCAATAACCGTTTTAATTCCTTTCATTTCGGCCAGAATGTCCGGCGGGAAAGTGACGGAAGAAGCGGAAAAGTTCTTAGGGGATGTTTTTACTGTTTTTCTGGGCGGGATGGTAGTTGTTGCTCTTATTCTTTTCTTTTTAATGCCTCATTTGATATTCTTCATCGCCCCCGGCTTTACTCCGGCTTTTCAGATGAAAGCAGTTCTGCTTTCCCGCATAATGCTACTTTCTCCGGTTCTGCTCGGTCTCTCGAATCTCTTCGGCACTATCACTCAGCTTTTTCACCGGTTTTTTATTTTTTCCCTAAGCCCGATTCTTTACAATGTCGGCATCATCATCGGCGCTGTTCTTCTTTATCCTCTCTTTGGTATTGTCGGTTTGGCTGGAGGAGTTGTGCTTGGGGCCCTTATGCATTTTGGCGTACAGGCAATTGCTTCCCATTACTGCGGTTTTACTCCCAGATTCTCCTTTTCCATTAACTTCAAGAGCATCTGGAAAGTGGCCATGACTTCTCTTCCGAGGACTTTAGGCCTTGCTTTTAACAATGTGGCGGAGATTGCCATGACATTTTTTGCTTCGTTTTTGGCAGTAGGGTCCATTTCTATTTTTAATTTTTCTTTCAATTTGCAGTCAGTGCCAACGGCGATTGTCGGCGTTTCCTACGCGGTTGCGGCTTTTCCGACCATGGCTAGATCCATATCGGAGGGCAGGCACGATAAATTTAATGAACATTTAAAATCCGCTTCCAGGGCGATAGTTTTTTGGTCTATTCCGGCAACTTTTCTTTTTATCGTGCTCCGGGCGCAAATTGTGCGCGTTATTCTCGGGTCCGGCCATTTTTCCTGGGATGACACCCGCCTGGCGGCAGCCTGCTTGGCGATTTTCTCCGTCTCGGTATTGGCTCAGGGAATGATTTCGCTTGTTTCGCGGGCTTATTACGCCAAAGGGGAAACGACGCGCCCGCTCGTTCTAAATTTTATTTGTTCAGTTTTGATTATTGTCTTCGCTTATGTGTTGATGAAAATTTTCGAGAATGTAATGATATTTCGTTATTTTATGGAAGCCCTTTTGAAAGTAAATGATATTCCCGGCACGGAAGTAATGATGCTGCCGCTCGCTTATTCTTTGGGCACAATTCTTAATTTTATTTTGCATTGGATTTTCGTGAAGATAGATTTTATGCCGAAAGAATCCTATATTTCCAGAACTTTATTCCAAAGCTTGGGTGCGTCATTTTTCCTGGGGATAGTCAGCTACCTGAGCTTAAACATTCTGGCGCCGATTTTCGGCACAACCAGATTCATGGGCGTCTTCCTGCAAGGATTTATTTCCGGCATTCTGGGCATAATAGCCGCCATTATTGTCTTATACCTGCTCAAGAGTGAAGAGCTGAAAGACCTGACGCAAACTCTCAGAACCAAATTCTGGAAAACAAAAATCCTCGTTCCGCCTCAGGAAGAGCTTTGAAATATCCCTATGTTATCCACATTATGTCTATTTTCTTCTTCTTTTTTAAGGATTTTATTGATATAATACAAGTGTCCCAATAAAGAAAATGAAATATAAAAAATTTCCTACGCCATTTCTAAAAAAATTACTGATTTTAGGTTTTTTTGTTGTCATTGCTGTCCTCTCTTACTCTACCCCTGTTTTTGCCTTTAATCCATTTACTTCTCTTTTTAATCTATATAAGAGTTATGTTTCACCACCAACTGTAATTTCTCCGGCTACGCCTGTTGTTCAGCCAAATCTAAAGACAACTAAATCAGCAACAACAAAGAATACCACACCGCTATCTTTGTCGACCAACGGAGCAATCGCCCCTTCTTTAACTGCAACCGACGGTCCAATTTCCCAGATAAGCGACGATTCAGTTCTGTCTTCTTTGGAAAGATTAATCAACCGACCCGATATCCAAAACAAACTTCGGGGGCCCGCCGGGCCACAAGGGCCGGCGGGCATTGCCGCAATAAATAATAATGGATATGTCGGCGCGAACCCGGCAGTAAATTACAATACCGGTGCCGTTAATTCTAATTATATTTCAGCCATCAATTTATCTTCCAGTATTTTTAATACCAGCACTGCTAATATTTCTAATTTAAATGTTTCCGGAAATTCCATTCTCGCTGGAAATTTAAATGTGGCAGGGACAATTACCGGCACTGCAAATTTTTCAGGAAGTTTTAATCCGAATCTAACTTTAGGCTCGATTTTTTTTCAGGGGACTTCCGGCCTTACTGGGGACAATGCAAATTTATTTTACGATAGTGTAAATCATCGACTCGGCATCGGGACGGCGAATCCTTCTCAAGAGTTGGATATTGCCCACGGGAATATAAATTTTAATCCCGTTTCTCCTCCGGGAGCCGTGTCTGTGACGCTCGGATCATCGGGTATTTTGACGGGGACATATCGCTATGCAGTTAGCTTTGTTACTGCCAATGGGGAAACAGAGCTGAGCGCATATTCGGCTTCTATTTCTCCTGCCTCTCAACAAGTCACCTTAAGCGTCCCAATAAGCACAGAGACAGGAGTTATCGCTAGAAATATCTATAGAACCAAAACGGCAGCCAGTCCTCGTTTTTATCTGCTAACTACTATAAATGACAACACAACCACTGTTTATAACGACAACACCGCTGATAGTGGCTTGCAGGGAACAACAGGCGCTAACCCAGGTGTTTGGATGGGTGTTTCCGTGGCCACTGGAATTCAATATAATAAAGCCAATACAACCGCCGGGTATCTATATGTTGGCGGTCAAAACGCGGGTTTTATCGGCAGAAACCTCAACACAGCTATTGGGTTGGGTTCATTAAATTCTGAACCGTCGCTGGGGAACGGACAAGAGAATTCGGCTTTTGGGGCGTATGCGCTTTATTCCAATACTCAAGGCTTTGAGAATACGGCAGTGGGCAACGCTGCCCTCTATTTTAATACTACCGGTGCCTATAACGTTGGAGTTGGAACAGAGTCTCTGGTCAGAAACACGACAGGGAATTACAACGTCGCTATTGGCATTCCGACTCTTCCAAACAACACCACTGGTTATGAAAATATAGCTATTGGAGATTATACGCAAGACTTTAACACCACAGGCACTGACAATACTGCTGTGGGAGCCCAGTCTCTTGTTACGAACAGTACAGGAATAAATAATACGGCTTTTGGTGCCGCAGCTCTCTATACAACAACCGGAAGCAATAATACTGCTCTGGGTTATAGCGCCGGCGTTAACAACAACGGGTCGGGCAATCTGTTTTTGGGGTATAATGCCGGATATAATGAACACGGATCAAACAAATTATATATTGCCAATTCAAGTACGAGTACTCTTATATACGGAGATTTCGCTACAGGCAACGTCGGTCTTGGGACGACGAGTCCGGTACATAAATTAGATATTTTACAGACGGGTACGACTACTGGTCTTGCGGGTGTCAATGTATTAAATAGCGGAGTGAATGTGGGAACGGCATATGGCGACCATATTTCGGTAACTGGAGCATCGGTAACGAATGTTGGCGGATACTTTTCAGCCACTGGAGCAACGAATAATTATGGATTGATAGTCGCAAACGGCAACGTCGGCATAGGTATTGCTCAACCAGCTCACGCCTTGGATGTTTACGGCGACTGTATTGCTTGGATGGGCACTTGCATCAACACCAGCGCTCCATCCAGTGTGGTATCTTACGTCGGAGCCAATTTCAATTTCTCGGTCAATACTAATTTCACCACAGCTTCTATTACTACTAGATATTTAGGAGCTTCCAACACTAATGTTAATGCCTCTGATGTTACTCGTATGGTGATTACGCGGGGCGGTCTGTTGCAAAACTTGTATGTTATAGCTAAAAGCAACACTTTTTCAGGCACTGTCACTTTCACAGTAATGAAAAATGGGAGTAATACGGCATTAACTACACAGTTAAGCGGGAGTGGAGTTACTAACAACTCCGATACTTCGGATACGGTTTCTGTCTCAGCCGGCGATGTGTTGACAGTAAGTATGGTTACCAGTTCCGGTTCAGGTACAATCACCGCCCCTATTTCCGTATCTTTTGAAGAATCGGTGACTACAAATGTATTTAATGGCGCTCAGTGGACGGGCACAGGCAGTAATATATATTACAATACTGGCAACGTCGGCATCGGGACGGCGATACCGGGGTATAACCTGACAGTAGCCGGAACAGCTTGGGTCACAAGCGGTTCTTGGAGTGGTTCGGACGCCAGGTGGAAGACCAAAATTACGCCTTTAACTAACTCGCTCGATGCAGTAATGCAACTCTCCGGCGTTTCCTACAATTGGGATCAAGCGGACTATCCGCAAAATCATTTTGATAATTTGACGCATTACGGGTTCATTGCCCAAGAGGTGCAGAAAATTATTCCAAATTTAGTGACTACCGGACCCGACGGATACATGGGTGTTGATTACAATGGATTCGCTCCAGTCATAGTCGGAGCTATTCAAGAAATGAGTCTTGATTTGGATGCAATTTCTGGAGTTACTACTTCGGCGCCGACGAATGATTCTGCGAATTTCGCCACAGCTTTTTTTACGAATATTAAAAATCAAATCAGCAATTGGCTGGCGGATGCGGGAAATGGGATAGGAGATGTGTTTGCGGGAACATTTCATGCCCAAAATAAATTATGCATTAATAGCACTTGCATGACTGAGGCGCAATTGCAGGCAATTATAAAAAATGCCGGTACT
>CAZKWN010000046.1:0-5262 GCA_964556605.1 uncultured Candidatus Saccharibacteria bacterium | reverse complement strand
GACTGCAAAGACACCTCGTGCTCGGCTGATTTACCGCCAAAAAGTACGCCAATTCTCAGTTTTTTAATTTTCATGGATATAGTATACCCGAACTATTTTAAAATCACACTCTTTAAGTCTTTAGGAATTGTGGTCAAATTCTTACACCCATTTTTGGTTATCAAAATCATATCCTCTATTCGCACCCCGCCGACTTGTCCGCCAAAGCCACGGCGGCGGGAACCTTTAAAATAAAGCCCTGGTTCTACGGTCATCACACATCCGGTAGGAATAATATCCTTGCTCTTTGGTTTAAAATTCGGCCATTCGTGAATTACTGTGCCGATGCCGTGGCCCAATCCATGAGCGAATCTCTTTACACCGTATTTTTTATCTAGAAAATCTCTAGCAGAATTATCTATCGCTTTCGCTCTTCGCTCCCCGGTTTCTAGTTTTTTGATTGCGCGATTTTGCGCTTCAAGAACATCCAGATAAATTTTCTTTTGCTTTGCGTTGGGTTCGCCCCAAAAATAAGTCCGTGTCATGTCCGAACAATAATGGTTTATAGTACATCCAAAATCAAACATTATAATGTCCCCTTTTTTCAGCTTTGTTTTACCGGGCTCGTGGTGAATGTTAGCGGTGTTCTTGCCGAAAGACACAATCGGCGGGAATGATAAAATCGGCGCGCCGTATTTTACAAAAGATTTTTTAATAAAATCCGCAACTTTAATTTCACTGATTCCTAGTTTTAAAATTTTTAAGACATCTTTCAAAACCCGCTCACTGATTCTTTGAGCTTTGATTATATTTGCAAGTTCTTTTTTACTTTTAACCGCCCTGACTTCGTGTACTAACTTTGTTTGCATTTTTTTTGACGTCGGACGTCTAGAATTCCCGACGTCCGACGTCGGTATTTAATTCTAGAACAATTTAACAACGTCGTGGTAGGTAATAACCAGCATAAGAAATATCAAAAGATAAAAACCAATCATGTTTAGGGTATTGGCAACCTTCGGATTCATACGCGAACCTTTTATTTTTTCAATCAATAAAAAGAAAATTCTTCCGCCATCAAGGGCCGGGAATGGTATCACGTTTATAATGGCAAGATTTATTGAAATCAATGCGGTAAAAGATAAAAGGTAAACAAAGCCGAATTTATAGGCATCACCTACAATACCCACCAAGCCCACAGGCCCCGACACTTCAGAAAGATTGGCTTTACCGTGTATACTCTGTGCTATAAGCGTATAAAGCCCCACAGCTGTATTTTTCGTCATAGACAGTGTAAATCGCATTCCCTCAAAAAAAGCATTTAAAAATGGTAATTTAACGTTACCAATCATATCCATTGATATGCCTATTTCAGGCTTGTTATCTGTCTTATTTTCTACCGGAAGAATTTTTGCCAGATTTATTTCAGAATTTTGTCCGCGGGTATAGCCAATGTCGATTTCTTTTCCCGCGCTGCTAACTACAAAAGATTGGATGGTTTCCGGACTTACATAAGAAGTTGAATTTTTACCGCTCGTTATATTCAAAATTTTGTCGCCGATTTTTAGCCCTGCCGTTTCCGCGGGAGATTTGGGTAAAACGGATAAGACAACCAAGTGCACGTCGGAAAGCTGAGAGCCATTCGGTTCACTGCCGACGGAAGTCGGAAATCCGGACATGAAGCATATGGAAAATAAAATCCAAGCAAGTAAAAAATTAGAGAAGATTCCGGCAAAAAGCACCAGCGCTTGTTTCCATTTCGGTTTATTGACAAAGCTTCTATCGGCATCCGGGCCATTCATATTCTCTTCGTCGGGGCTTTCTCCAAAAATTCTGACAAAACCACCTAAGGGTAACGCGTTAAAAGTATATTCTGTCTCCCCTTTTTTAAAACCGAATAATTTCGGCGGAAATCCAAAGCCGAACTCATCCACCCTGATTCCAAAACTTTTCGCAGTAAAAAAATGCCCGAATTCATGGACTAAGACAAGCACAAGCAATATTATAATAAAAATTAAAATACTCATGGATTATTTTTCTAGAACCTAGCCCCTAGAAACTAGCACCTAATTCTACCCCATCACCTCTTTTTCTTTTTTCTCAAAAATAGATTCCAGTTTATTGTTGGTTTCAGTGATGATTTTCTGCAGTTCTTCTTTGGCGTTAAATATTTCGTCTTCGGTCATTTTACTTTCTTTTTTCTTTGCATCCATGTCACTCAATACTGTTTCTCGTTCCCGGCGCACAATAATTCTGCTATCTTCCAGTTTTGATTTTAAAACTTTCACCAAGCTTTGTCTTGTCTCTGTAGTCAATTGCGGGAAAATAACTCTTATACCCATATCGTCAGTCGCAACCGACAGCCCAAGGTTTGAGCCGACAATGGCCTTTTCAATGCTCTTAATCTGGCTTTTGTCCCAAGGCGCGATGCGCAATGTTTTTGGGTCTTCAATAGCAACCGAAGCCACGTTTTTAAGCGGGACATAGGAACCGTATGATTCTACTGTTACCCCGTCTAAAACCATCGGCGACGCCCGGCCTATATTCAGCTGACTGTATTCCTTGCCTAAAAAATCTTCCACTTTCTTCAACTCCATTTTAAAACTTGAAAAGTTGTATTGCATAATTCTATTGTAACATGAAAAATTAATTTGATAAATTTGGCACGACCAATGCCACTGACTCCATTAAGCTTTTTGTAGAACTCCCCGGCATGCGGAGAAATTCGCGAACCTTAAAGGAATGCTCCAGGCAAACTTGCAAAGAATTTTGAACGGTGTGGGTCCCGCCCGGTACTCCGGGGAGGGTCAAGCCGGAAGAATTTTTTAGAAAACTGCGATGCAATATAACTTCCAGCGCATCCAAGAATTTTAATGCTTTTGAACGAGCTCCGTCTTTCCCGACCCCTGTCGGGTTCCCGACTTCGGTCGGGACATCCTCCTCTTCGGGTTCGGCAAGCAATTCTTTAATAAAATCAATCCTTTTTTGAAGCGGCATGGCAACGAACTTTTCCGCCATTTTTATTTCTTCCGTCAAATTTGATCCCGCAGAAATCAAATAAAATCTGGAGATAAGAGTTTTTAAAAGAGCATTTGTGTCCGGCACAACCAAAAAGAAATGCGAATCCTCTGCCGATTCTTCAAACATTTTAAGCAAGACATTTTGCGCATCCAATGAAAAACTGTTAACGCAAACTACGAATATTTTTTTGGAAGACGAAAACGCTTTATCCGATGACATTCTACGCAAATCAAATGCCTCGTCTATCTTAAAATTATCAACTGAAATTTGGATGAAATCCGGGTTACCGGAAGTTTTAATATTTAAGCTTTCGCAGAATTTGAGAATTTCAGGAACAACATTATCCCGTGCGCCTTCTATCAGATATGCGTGATGTAAATTGTTTTTATCTAAATGTTGTTGAATGTTCATGCTTTTTGCCGACGTCCGACGTCAGGCTCCCTAGACGTCGGACGTCGGCAGGATTATTTCTTGCTTAAGACTGTTTTTTTGTAGACATCCAAATGCTCAAGTGCAATTCCCGTCCCTTTAACTACGCAAAAAAGAGGATCTTCCGCCAAAGTCGCCTTAACTCCCGTCTTTCTATAGACCAAATCAGTCAAATTTCTAAGTTGAGATGAACCTCCCGTCATTATGATTCCGTGGTCAATTATGTCCGAAGCAAGCTCCGGCGGAGTCTCCTGAAGCACATCCTTGATGGCTTTGATAATCTGCCTCAGCTCCGCGTCTATTGCTTTGACTATTTCATTGGTCCCCACCTGGGCGCTTCGGGGTAATCCTTGGATATAATCCCGGCCTTTTATTGTCACCCGTAACTCTTCCTCAAGTGGCACGGCCGCGCCTATTTTAATTTTTACTTCTTCCGCCGTCCTATCTCCGATTGCCAGATTAAAAGTTTTCTTAATGTAATCCGCAATCGCGGCATCTATTTTGTTCCCGGCAAATTTTACGGAAGTAGAAGCTACGATTCCGCCGAGTGAAATGACCGCCACATCCGTCGTACCTCCGCCGATATCCACCACCATATATCCTTTTGATTCATAAATGGGTATGCCCGCGCCGATGGCCGCCAATATCGGCTCTTTGACCACATAGGCGTTCTTGGCGCCCGCCCGAATCGCCGCTTCTATTACCGCGCGCCTTTCGGTGGAAGTGACGCCGGCCGGCACGGAGACCATCACATCCGGTTTGAAAAAATTAAATTTCCCCATCGCTTTGCTTATGAAGTAGCGGAGCATGGCTTCTGTCACCCGGTAATCCGCGATTACGCCGTCTTTCATCGGGCAGTAAGTAATTATAGAGTCCGGAGTCTTTCCAATCATATCTTTTGCTTCAAAACCGATTGCCAGAATCTTGTTGTCTTGCTCGGAAACCGCGACAACAGAAGGCTCATTTAAAACCACCCCTTTGCCGGGCAAGAATACCAGCGTATTTGCCGTCCCTAAATCTATGCCCAATTTTTTGGAAAAAAAAGCCATATATGCAAAGCAATATAGCACAAATCATGCTAAAATAAAAACACTTGTCCCGTTAGAAATTCAGCGGACAAATTTATACTATTTTATAATTATTATTTAAAATTTTTAATGGGATGAAAATCATTACCGTAATTCCGCTCAAAAAAGGAACTTGGAAAGAAAACCTGACCTATTTTTCGGCTAAAGACATTGCGAATGGAAGCATTGTTGTCGTGCCTCTTCGCAATAAAAAAGTGCTCGGCCTGGTCATATCCGGAGAAGATATTGCTTTTCAAAAATCCAGCATTAAAGATATGTCCTTCAATTTAAAAAAGGTAACTGAAGTGAAAGAGCGTTCTATCTTTCTGAAAGACTATCTTGACTCGGCGATAGAAATTAGCAGGTACAGCGCGGGAAGCAAAAGCAATGGAATTGCTTCTTTGATACCGGCTCCGCTCAGGGATAATTACGACAAACTGGTAAAACTAGGTGTTGGTCACCCAATTGGGAGTCCAACACCTAGTTTTGGAGTAAAACATATAAAATGCGAGAAACTACTTTTCCAAGCGCCGTTTGATGACCGCATTTCCACTTACAAAACTTTAATCCGTGAATCTTTTGCTAAGAAAAAATCGGTGTTTATTGTATTGCCGACCGTATACGACATAAAAATATTCGAGGAATCCCTTTCACGCGGAATTGAGCAATTTATTTTTACTGTTCATGGAGGTATGAGTGAAAAGAAAATTATTCAAAAGTTTGAGGAGATTCTAGCTCCGGACCACCCGGTATTAATTCTGGGAACAGC
>CAZKWN010000045.1:0-5545 GCA_964556605.1 uncultured Candidatus Saccharibacteria bacterium | reverse complement strand
CAAGGTTGATTTAATTAACTCCTACCTGATTTCTCATAAATTTGGAAGTAATAAAATAATACAAATTGCCCGAGCTTTGACTAATCCTATTCTTGAGGAATTTACGATAAATAAATTTCCAGACGTCCAACATCTGAGATCTCAACGTCGGACGTCTGATTTCACTTATGCCATAGAAATAGGGTTTAAGCCCGGAGTAACTGATAATATCGGACATACCACCGAAGAAACTATTTGCGATTTATTCCATCTATCTTCCGACGTCCGACGTCGGGGAACTAGACGTCGGACGTCGGAAGATTTTGCAGTCTATACCTCTAAAATATTCCTAGTTTCCGGTTCGCAAAAAGAAGCCGAGGAAATCGCGTCTTCGTTGCACAATCCGCTCATTGAGCGCTCCTATGTGGCAAGCCTGAAAGAAATCAAAAAAAATGGCCTGCCTTTGAAAGCCCCGAAGGTAATATTAAAAAAAAATACTCCGGTCATTAATGTCCCGCTCTCAAAAAGCGCTGATGAAGAACTGGAAAAAATAGGGAGGATCGGCATAATGGATGGCGACAGCGCCCGTAGAGGGCCGCTGGCTCTTGATTTGGATTCAATGAAAGTAATTCAGGGTTATTTTTCGAAATTAAAAAGAGAGCCGACGGATATTGAGCTGGAATCACTTGCGCAGACATGGTCTGAGCACTGCAAGCACACTATTTTCGCAAATCCGATTGATGATATAAAAGACGGTCTCTATAAAACTTACATCAAAGGCGCGACAAATTTAATAAGAAAACAAAAAGGAAATAATGATTTTTGTGTTTCCGTATTTTCGGATAATTCCGGCGGAATAATTTTTGACAAAGACTATTTAATAACGGATAAGGTGGAAACCCACAACAGCCCTTCAGCCTTGGATCCTTTTGGCGGAGCAATTACGGGCATAGTCGGAGTAAATCGCGACACAATCGGCTTTGGCCTGGGCGCCAAGCCGGTAGCGAATATTTTCGGCTTCTGTTTCGGTAATCCGGAGGACAGACAGAAACTTTTCAGAGACAAGGACCTCACACAGCAGATGCTCTCGCCAAAAAGAATCATGGATGGAGTAATCAAAGGCATCAATGTCGGAGGAAACTGCTCAGGCATCCCGACTCTTTCCGGTTTTATGAAATTTGACGACCGCTACCGCGCCAAACCTTTGGTTTTTGCCGGAACTGTCGGGCTGATTCCAAGAAATTTACCAGCCTCGCCGAGTCTAGGCGGGCCCGTCTCTGGCGGATTTAAACCCTCCCACATTAAATCTGCTCATCCTGGCGATTATATAGTGGTTGTCGGAGGGAGAGTAGGATTGGACGGCGTTCACGGCGCGACATTTTCTTCTGTTGCCATGGATTCAAATTCTCCCGCAACGGCAGTGCAAATCGGAGATCCGATAACCCAAAAGAAATTGAGCGACGCAATAGTTAAAGAAGCAAGAAATATGGATTTATACACTAGCATTACAGACAACGGCGCTGGCGGTCTTTCTTGTTCGGTGGCAGAAATGGCAAAAGAATGCGGCGGTGCGGAAGTGATGCTTGAAAAAGTTCCCTTAAAATACCCCGGCCTTCGACCGTGGGAAATTTGGATTTCAGAGTCGCAGGAACGCATGACGCTTTCCGTGCCAAAAAATAAATGGGAGTCTTTTCATAAGCTTATGCAAAGCCGGGGAGTGGAAGCGACGGTAATTGGAAAATTCACGGATTCCGGAAAATGTATTGTGAAATACAAAGGAAAAAAGATTATGGATTTGGATATGGAATTCCTGCATGACGGGTTGCCAAAGCATCAGTTGTTTACTGCTCCATATGTTTCTAATTTTAAACCCCCTCTCCTTAACAAGGAGAGGGGGCAAGGGGGTGAGATGTATTCAAAAATACTAGAGAAACTTTTAGCAAATAAAAACATCAGCGGATTTTCTTTTATATCACAGCAGTACGACCACGAGGTGCAGGGGTCGTCGGTATTAAAACCCCTTTCCGGGCGAGGCAGAATAAATACCGATGCACAGGTTTTTCGCCCCGTTTTAAATTCAAGTAAAGGAGCAGTACTATCTTCCAGTCTTTACCCTTCTTATGGCGACATCAGCACTTACCACATGGCGGCTTGCGCCATAGATACAGCTGTTAGAAATATAATCTCTGCCGGCGGAACGCTAAAGCACCTTGCGATATTGGATAATTTTTGCTGGTGCTCGTCCTACGACCAAAAACGCCTCGGTCAGCTTGTGGACAGCCTGAAAGCCTGCTATGAGTATGCGGTGGGTTATGGTACGCCTTTTATTTCCGGCAAAGACAGCATGTTTAACGATTTTAAAGGCTATGATGAAAAAGGTAATCCTCTGGCAGTGTCTATTCCGCCGACGCTTCTCATCTCGGCAATCGGAGTAATGGAAAATTTTTATAAAACAGTGTCGCCTGAATTTAAAAATATTGGAGATGTAATTTATCTACTGGGTGAAACCAATGATGAGCTAGGCGGGGGAGAATATTTAAAACTAGAGGGTGTAATCGGTGAAAACCCCGCACCAAAGCAAGCTTGGTACGGGGCAAGTGTGCCAAAAGTAAATCTGCAAAAAAATATCAAAACATACTTGGCATTAGAAAAAGCGATCCAAAAAGAACTCATTGCTTCATCACTTTCAATTACTTCCGGAGGATTAGGTGTCGCAATCGCAAAAGCTTGCATCGGCGGAATGGTTGGATGTAATGTTTCAGTAAAAAACCTCCCTTCAGAAGAAAGCAAGGCTTCTTTCTTGTCGCCAGAAGTAAAACTTTTTTCCGAAAGCCAAGGGAGAATTCTCGTTTCCGTATCTCCAAAAAATGCTTCCGTGTTTGAAAAAATAATAGAAAATATTCCTCACACTAAATTAGGCAAGGTTACCAAAGCTGGAAAAGTTATAATTACATACAAACAAAAAGTAGTTGAAACAGATGTTAAAAAATTACATAAAATTTATCATAGTTTTTCGGAGAAAATGAAATGAAAATCAACAAACCCTCGGCCATAGCCCTACGGGCGAGGCCAAAAATTATAATCATGTCCGGGTACGGCCTAAATTGCGAAGAAGAAACGAAGTTTGCATTTGAGAGCGCCGGAGGGATTGCAGACATCGTGCACATAAATGATTTAATAAAAAAACCGAAGATGCTTTCAGAATACCAGATTCTCGCTTTTCCGGGAGGATTTGCTTATGGCGATGACACAGGCAGTGGAAAAGCTTATGCCAATAAATTCAAAAACCACTTAGCAAAAGAGCTGGAAGAATTTCTGTCGCGAAACACTCTTATTATCGGCATCTGTAACGGATTCCAAGTAATTACCAACTTAGGAATCTTGCCCGGCGGACTTACTTACAATAAAAATGGACAGTATATAGACCGATGGGTTGATTTAGAGGTGCCAAAGGAAGCAACGAGCCCGTGGCTGGAAGGAATTAGAAAAATATCTCTTCCGATAGCTCACGGCGAAGGGCATTATATTATTTCTTCAAAAGAATATGAAAATATGGTCAAAAATGGGCAAATTGCTTTTATCTACACAAAAGGAGAGATTTGTGAATTTCAAAATATTGAAAAAAATCCAAATGGGTCGGACTATTGCATTGCCGGAGTAAGCGCATATAATGGAAGGGTTCTTGGCATGATGCCTCATCCGGAACGCGCAATGTTTTCGCATCAAAATCCAATGTGGTTCAAGAATAAACAAGAGGTCCCGACCAGAGTCGGGATCCCGACAGAGGTCGGGAAGGGAGCAGGTTTGCAGATTTTTAAAAACGCAATCAATTATTTCAAATGAGCGAATTAAGAGAAAAATGCGGAATCGTAGGAATATACGGGGCAAAATTGCCCGTTTCCAGACTGGCGTTTTTCGCCTTATTCGCTCTGCAACACAGAGGCCAAGAAGCATCCGGCATAACGACCAGCGACGGAAAAAAACTTTACACCCATAAGGGCGCGGGGCTCGTGGCGCAAGCATACCAAGGGAGGGATGTGGAGAATCTAAAGGGGCATATAGGCATAGGGCACAACAGATATTCAACTTCCAGCGGAGGCGCTCTGGAGCACGCTCAGCCGGTTGTAAATAAAAATAATTCTTTTGCTCTGGCCCATAATGGCAATTTGCCGAGTGTCACCTCTCTTCTTGAATTTCTTGCCACAAAAATTGAATTAAAAACGGACACCAGCGATTCCGAGCTTATCGCTGCCGCAATTGATTGTTATATAAAAAAGGGCGATTCATTGCCGGCTGCCGTCAAAAAAGTTTTTCCGCTAATGACCGGCGCTTTTTCTTTGGTAATGATGGATAAAAATAATTTAGTGGCAGTAAGAGATTCATATGGAATGCGTCCGCTTGCCCTCGGGAAATTAGATAAAGGTTATGTTGTGGCATCGGAAACCTGCGCACTTCGCACCATCGGGGCAACTTTCCTAAGGGAAATAACTCCGGGAGAAATGATTGTTATAAATAAAAAAGGTCTCAAGAGTATCCGGCTTGCAAAACCAACCCCCAAGCACGACATATTTGAGTATGTTTATTTTGCCCGTCCGGACAGCGTGGTCAACGGAAAATTAATCTATACTGTGAGGAAAAATTTCGGAAAATGTCTGGCGGAAGAATATAAATTAGATGTGGATTTCGTAGTTCCCGTTCCCGACACCGCGAATCCTATCGTTTTGGGTTATAGTGAAGCCTCCGGCATTCCCGTCGAAATGGCACTAGTAAAAAACCGCTATGTGCACAGGACGTTTATCGAGCCGGACCAAAAGTCCCGCCGAAGCAGCGTCGCTTTAAAACTGATAACTCTTCCGGAAGTCTTAAAGGGAAAGAAAATTGCCGTTATTGATGATTCGATAGTCAGAGGGCATACATGCAAAAGGCTTGTAAAAGCGCTTTTTGACGCGGGCGCCAAAGAAGTGCATCTTTTAGTATCTTCGCCACCGGTCCGTTTCCCAGATTTCTATGGAATTGACACCCCCAAACAGGAAGAATTAATTGCTTCTCATAAAACTATCTCCGAAGTTTGTAAGTTTCTCGGAGCCACTTCGCTTCATTACTTGTCTCTCGAAGGTTTAATTAAATCTATCGGTATTCCCGCGAACCAGCTGTCCACTTCTTTTTTCACGGGTATTTATCCGATTGATATTAAAGAAAGGAAAAGAGATGTAAGTTATGATGTCCCTAATTCCTAAAATTAAACTTGCTTTGTTGATTTCCGGCAGCGGCACCACCATGGAAGCCATCATAAAAGCCTGCCGAAGCGGAAAATTGTCCGGTGTTGAACCCGTTTTGATAATAAGCAGTAAAAAAGATGCCGGCGGGTTAGCTAAGGCTCGCGCGCTTCGCATTAAAGAAGAAAATATATTAATTATCAATCCGGAAGATTTTAAAACCAAAAATGAATTCGGAAAAAAAATTATAGAAGAATGCAGGAAACGCGAAGTGAATTTAATCGGGCAATACGGCTGGATGATAAAATCTCCCGTCAATGTTGTCAAAGAAGGTGAGGGAAGAATTATCA
>CAZKWN010000044.1:4371-5607 GCA_964556605.1 uncultured Candidatus Saccharibacteria bacterium | reverse complement strand
AAGCCCGCTGATTGCTATGTCACGACTAGGAGCATCAATTTCTCCTTCCTTGCTCGCTCCTTTATCGTCTATTGATTTATATTTGAATAACATGATGAGTTCTTAAAGTTTTTAATGTTATAAAGTTTTTAAAGTATTTTCTTTACAACTTTATGAACTTGATGACTTTCTACTGCTTATATAAGTCTCTCCAGACCCTTCGGATTAAGCGAAAACTGGTAAGCGTTTTCAATGGAAATTTCTCCGGCACGAACAAGCTCAATCAACGAATGGTTAAGATCTATCATCCCCGACTCCGACCCTGTTTCTATGACCACGTCTATTTCATGCGTGCGTTTTTCCCGGATTAAATTAGCAACCGCGTTGTTATTGAGCAGAAGTTCGTAAGCCGGAATGAGTCCGCCGGAAATTCGCGGGATAAGCCGCTGGGAAAAAATACCCAAAAGCGATGATGCCAGCTCGGTGCGTATCTGGTCCTGCTGAACGCCGGGAAAAGAATCAATTATTCTGTCTATGGTTTGGGAAGCGGTATTGGTATGCAGAGTGGAAAGCACGAGATGCCCCGTCTCCGCCGCTGTCACCGCCGTTGAAATAGTTTCCGCGTTGCGCATTTCGCCGACCATGATTACATTCACATCCTCCCGAAAAACCTCTTTGAGAGCCACGGCAAAATCCTTCGTATCAATGCCGACTTCGCGCTGGTTTATTATGGATTTATTATCCGCATACATGTGTTCAATCGGGTCTTCGATGGTTACTATGTGGCGGGTTTGCTCGTTGTTTATTAAATTAATCATAGCCGAGAGTGTGGTCGATTTGCCTTGTCCGACAGGGCCGACAACCAGAAAAAATCCCTGCTTTTTACGGGCTAAATCTCCCAAAATAGGAGGCAAGCGCAATTCTTCCAAACTTTGAACTTTCGGTACAAGACGAAAGGCTATATTAATCAAGCCTTTTTGAAAAAAAGCATTGCCACGCAACCTCGCTTCTCCGTGGAAATTATAAGAAAAATCCGCTTCCTGCTCTTCCGTAAACTTATCTACATTTTTCTTTTCCAAAATTTCTCCTAAAAATCCCAGCATGTCTTCCTGTGTCAGAACAGGATGTTTAACGAGAAAGATAAGCTCCCCCAGCACCCGGATAGCCGGAACGCGCCCGGCGCCTAAATGCAAATCCGAACCGTTTTCGCGCATAACATTTAAAATAAGCTCTTCAAGTTCTTTTTTGTAATCCATG
>CAZKWN010000044.1:0-4271 GCA_964556605.1 uncultured Candidatus Saccharibacteria bacterium | reverse complement strand
GCCCCCAGCTTATCGCCTTCGTCGATGTCCGCTTGCTGGCTTTTATTTGATAAAATTATTTTTACGCAGTTTGCGCACAAATTTTCCTTATTTATTTGCGCCAGCATTTCAAAGCCGTTCATCTCCGGCATAATAATATCCATCAGCATAATATCCGGAGCAAGTCCGCCTTTGAGTTTTTCCAAGGCCTGCATGGCGCTTCTCGCCGCGAAAACCTCAAAGTTATTCTGGCTGAATTTGAAAGCGTACATGTCCAAAAGAAATGTGTCATCGTCAACTATTAAAATTTTTCTTTTTTCTCCTTCCATATTTGTGTTAATGAATTAATAATGTCTTTCTACAATTATACTACAAACCAGCTCTTATTTAAACACCCTGTGGACAACTCCGACCCTGAGTCGGAGTCCGACACAAGGTCGGACTCTAATCATTGTCGTCGTTGAAATTGTACACTTCTGAAAAAGGAATAACGCCTTCAAGCGATTTCAGCATCGCGTCTTCTTTCATTGTCAGCATGCCTTTGCTGCGGGCTAACTTATAAATCGGGTCGTTGGTGGGATTTTTCAGTATTATCTCCTGCATTTCGCGGTCAACTTTAAACATTTCAAAAATTGCAATACGCCCGCGCGTCCCGGAAGGGCATTCCCCGGATGGAACAGTGTCGTACATTTCATTTCCGATTGCCGGCTTGAACTGGTCGGGCAAATCTTTTATTTGCTCCTCAATCTGCATTTTAATGCTTTTGTCCATCGGCATAAGCTTTCGAGACGACGGGCAGGTCATCTTTGCCAGACGCTGGGCAATGGAAACAATCAGGGTCGGCGCAATTAAATACGGGTCTACTCCCATATCAATCAGGCGGGGAATCGCGCCGATGGCGTTGTTGGTGTGCAGAGTGGAGAGCACGAGGTGCCCGGTCAGAGCCGCCTGAATAGCCAGCTGGGCTGTTTCTTTATCGCGAATCTCCCCGACCATTATTATATCGGGGTCCTGGCGGAGAATTGAACGAAGCCCGGAAGCAAAAGTATATCCGATTTCCGGCATCATTTGCGATTGATTAATGTCCGGCATGTGGTATTCAACCGGATCTTCCAAGGACACGATATTGCTTTTTTCTTTATCAAGCGCATTCATCATTGAATAGAGGGTGGTTGATTTTCCGGACCCGGTCGGACCGGTGATTAAAATAAGTCCGTAGGGTCTTTTAATCGCTTCTTCCACGATATTTAAATTTGTTTTTGACAAGCCGAGCTCGGAGAGCGGTTTCACCCCTTTTTCCGAATCCAAAATACGCATGACTATTTTCTCGCCGTAATATGCCGGCATTGTGGAAACACGAAAATCAATTTTTCGATTGTCGATATTCGCGCTGAAAGACCCGTCCTGGGGCTTGCGCTTTTCATCCAGCCTCAGTTTGGCTAGAATTTTTATGCGCGCCACGATTCCATTGTAGACATTCGGCGGCAGTATTATTGAAGTGTGAAGCGTGCCGTCAACCCGAAACCGCACTTTGACCTTCTCTCCCGTGAATTCAATATGTATATCCGACGCGCCTCCTTCCAAAGCATTGCGCAGAATGACGGCGACAATTTTTATAACCGGCGCGGCTTCCGTAATTTTTTCTTGCTGGTTTGGCTTTATGTTTTCAAGCTCTTTGGTTAAATTTTCTTCGCTTAAGTTTTTGACGTCGGACTCCTCCCCTTCTTCTTTATTTAATTCTTGCAAAGATTCTTCAACCTGGCTTCCGAGGCCTTTGTAGCTTTCCATCACGGCGCTGTAGTCGCTCTCCGAAATAAGAAAAATTTTAAAAGGAATGCCAATCTTGGTGGAAATAAATTGGAGCGCGTCCATCGCCTGAGTATTTTCCGGATCAAGAACTCCGACTAGGAGCACCCCGTCTTTTAATTCAATCGGAACAAAATTATAATGCGTAGCTGAATCTTCCGAAATATACCGGAGCGTATTAAAAGATATTTCTTTGACGTTTATTTTTCTCACCGGCAAGCCTAAATACTCTCCCTTTATCTCAAGAATTTTTTCTTCCGGAACGCCAGAGCCGATTAGAAGTTTTTCAACATCCCCGCCAAAATCTTCTTTTGCGCGGTTCTTAATCTCGCCTATCTGGTCGGCTTGGATTACCCCTTTTTTAGCTAATTCTTCTAAAAAACTCATAATTTAAATCTGCTAGGACTTACTGCGATTTGTTGAGAGACGGCAGAGCGGGAAATGCTGAAGTTTTTGTGCTTGTTTTGGAAGTTTTAGGAGCGGTTTTGGTAGCTGGAACAACCGGAGCTGGCGGAGTCGTTGCCTGCCCCGTACCATCCGAGTTAACAGACGAGGATTGGTTCGGGGTTGTATCAGCCGGAGCAGACGGACCGCCGGCTGGAACAACGCTTTGGGCGCTGGCGGCAGTTTGGGCGTTGGCTGAAGTCAAAGCATTCTCGGCTGCCCCGAATTGAGCAAATGGATTCGGCTTGCCTGTAACCGTATCCGGAGTAAGACTGATGCTGGAGTCGTGCAAGCTGCTAAAGGCCGGATCGGAGAAAATAGAAACATCCAATTTTATAGTTTTAACGGAGAGCAACAGAGTGAGAAAACTTTGAGCAATAGAATTTCCGTCCGTTCCGGAGCCGGTGACGTTCGTTGTTGCGGTGCTTCCCGAGGAAACCAAATTCGCCTGATCGGCAGAAGAAGCTTTTGTGAAGTAGAAAAAAATAAAAACAATAACTATCGCGATTACTATAAAGATGATGATGTTTTTTATTTTTGGCATTTTTTTGTTCGTTTGTTTAATTCCGCCTCTTCGGCGGATCGCCGTCGAGGCGATTTAATTTTTCAACCAATATGTCTTGATTTTAAAATCGTATTTATAAACCTCGGCGGAATTTGTTTTTGTGCTGACCCCGGCAGTATTCGCATCGGACGAAAATGAAATTGAGGACATGTCCACAATCCGGAGGTTGCTTTCCAGGCTCTTGGTGAAATTTATAAAATTGGCATAAGTTCCCGCGATGGTAAATTCCAAATTAAAAACTCCGTAATTTTGAGGGCTTGTTTGCACGGCTCCGCCTCCCTGCACCGTTGCGGTATTATTTCCCGCGGTTGCTGCGTTCTCTGCTGTGTCATATTTCACATCGGAGAGTGTCATCCCGTAAGGCGAGGCTAATTGCTGAATCTCTAAAATCAGACGGATGTTGTTAACACTGTCGGGTAAAAGCGTCTGCAGTTTTGTTAAATTATCCGGATCAATGTTGTTGTATTTGGCGGTCAACTGGTCTCTTTCGCCTTCAAGAACTTTTGAAGTGTCAAGGGCATTATTATAAGATGCAACTTCATTTTTCAAAGCAGTGATGCCGCTTGCTCCGTCATACATAGGATTCGTAACCACAAAAAAGAAAGTGATTGCGATTCCTACAAAAATAATTGGCATGATGTATCTGGTCATAAAATTTTAACTTTGAGGCTGTGTTTGTTGTAATAGTTTATAATTGACAAAGGAAGGCCTGACCGAAAACTCCAAGTCAAAAAGGATATTGCCGCTGTTGTCGAGCGTCAAGTTCGAGAAAATGGGATTAATAAAGTATTTATCTTGGCCGAACAAATCAGACTGAAGAGCGAGGGGGCGATAGCCGGTCGCGGTGCCGGACATTTTAACATCTATATTCGGATTCGTGTCTGTTCCGAGAGTGTAGCTGAATTTGGTGAAGCGAACAGACTCCATGGTAATGCTTTGAAGTTCGCTAAAGATGGGAGTGACCGCGATATGGTTGTCTAAAATTTCAGTAGCCGCGGAGAGACGCTTGTCCAGAAGCTGTAGTTCGGTTATTTTGCTGGGCTCAAAGCTGTTTTGCGCAAGAGAGAGGCTCTGCTGTTTTTTGGCAATATCATTTTGTATGCTGACTTTATAAAAATAAAGTCCGCCTGTTCCCAAAAGGACTGCGAATAAAATTATTATAGAAATAATAAACAAAAAACCAATCGGCTGCGCGGAAACAGCCCGCTCTTCCACAATCGGCTTTTTGGGGATAAATGATGTTTGAAAATTTTGATCCATTAAATTACAGCTACCTCCATCATTATATTACAAAAGCAACTTTAAAAGAAGTAAAATGTGTATAACTTTGCCGGACTCAATCCAATTTTTATTGCAATTTCCTTAATGCTAACCCAAGAGCTACTGCAAATTCGGGATCCATGGTTTGGAGAACTTTTTCCAGGAATTCCGGAGCGCCGACCTTGGAAAAAGGATGGCCGATTTCTATTTCCGCCTG
>CAZKWN010000043.1:0-5689 GCA_964556605.1 uncultured Candidatus Saccharibacteria bacterium | reverse complement strand
TGGCGACTTCTTTAGTAACTTCCACTTCGTCGGCGACAATTTTTTCCGCCTTGGCTATTTCATTTAGAATGAGAGCGAACTTGGCTTTTTTCTCGGCATCGCCCCTGAATTCTTTTCTTAAATCTTCTACCGTCTTGTTTAAATGCTTCAAATAATCTTCAAATTTTAATCCCATCTGGGTAATGTCGGATTCCATCCTGTATAAAATTTTATCCAATTCTACTTCAACCAAAATTTCCGGCACTTCAAGCGTGCTAGCATCAATTATTTTCTCAATTATGTTTAACCTTGTTTTTTCTTTTTGCTGATTTTCTTTTTCCAATTTTATATTTTCTTTCAGTTTGGTTTTGAAATCTGCCACGTCCTTGAAGGGCCCTAAAGCCTGCACGAATTCATCATTGAATTCCGGAAGTTCTTCTTTGTTGACGTCCGACGTCTCTGAGACGTCGGACGTCCTGTGAGACTCTTCGCCCTTTTTATGTATATGAGTTTCTTCTTCTGTCTCGTCAACAGGCATATCCGCTATGTGTTTTCTCTCCGCGCGGGATTTTCGAATGTCCATGATGGTGCTCTCCATATCTTCATCGGAAACCGTCAAATCAATTTTTGCCTCGCCCGTAGGGCTACGGCCGAGGGAGCTTATTTCTTTGGCAATTTTTTTATAGTCGGGGAGTTTTATTTCCGGCAGGACGGCGGTTTTTATTTTAAATCCCAGAGGATTCTTGCGGGCCAATTTGGTAATGGAAATTTCCGGCCGGCTGATGGCGTCTATTTTTTCTTCTGCAATAATTTTCGGATAATGTTCATTGAGCGCCATTTGAGCCATCTCCTCCAAGATTTGCATTTCCGGCACTTTGGATAACAAAACGCTTTCCGGAATCTTGCCTTTTCTGAAACCGTCTAATTTTAACGTCTCGCCTATTTTCTTTAAGGCTTTCGCAAAATATGTTTCAAATATTTCTCCTTCCAATTCTCCCTCAATTTCCACTTCGCTTTTAGGCAATTTTGTTATTTTTGTTTTCATGTTTATCTTGCGGAAGAGGTTGGGTTTGCTTCTAATTGCACTTTATTTCTAACAATACTTCTGTATTCCGAACGCCAAATGTATATTCCACCGATAATAAGAATAATGATTATAACTATTAACCCGAAAAGCGCCCCGTTTGATTTTTTTTCTGAATCCATACTTTTACCATTATAGCAAAAACATGGCAATAAATAAAGGGCTATTTGCTTTTTAATTTTAAATTGATATAGTCATTTACAGTTAAAGGATCATAGAAAGTCGAAGATCTATGGCCATTTTTATTATTTATCAGCTTGCCCTGAGCATAGTCGAAGGGTTAATTTTTAGAAAATTTATGTTGCTAACTTCGTTTATCATCTCTCTTTGCGCTCTGTGTTTTGCCGGTTACCTCGTTTCTTGGATTAAAAAACAAGATATGGGAACGACCCAAATGCAGGAAATTTATGAAGCAATTAAAAAAGGAGCCAACGCGTTTTTAAAAAGACAATACAAAACAATCGGAATGATTACGGCTGTTTTGGCTATTATTCTTTTTAGTGTTTATGCTCTTAATGGAAAAGCCGTCTCGGGCCTTCAGGTCAGTCTTGCTTTTATATTGGGTGCCGTGTGCTCCAGCCTTTCCGGTCTTGTCGGAATGTGGATTTCTGTCAGGTCAAATATCCGGACAGCCTCCGCTGCTCAAACAAGCTTCAGCAAGGCGTTAACAGTCGCCCTGCGGGCCGGAGCGGTTTCCGGGATTACCATTGTCTCAATGAGCTTGATTGGGATTACCGGACTTTATTATATTTACGGTCTTTTGGGTTATACCGCAATTCAAATTCCTACGCTTCTCGTCGGATTCGGATTTGGAGCCAGCTTGGTGGCATTGTTTGCCCAGCTGGGAGGAGGAATTTACACCAAAGCGGCTGATGTCGGAGCGGATCTAGTCGGAAAAGTTGAAGCCGGAATTCCGGAAGACGATGCCCGGAATCCTGCAGTTATTGCGGACTTGGTGGGAGACAACGTCGGAGACTGCGCCGGCCGAGGAGCGGACCTTTTTGAATCAACCGCCGCCGAAAATATCGGAGCGATGATACTGGGTGTTGCTCTTTACCCTCACTTTGGAATTAACGGCATTATTTTCCCGCTGGTTATAAGAGGTTTCGGACTGGTGGCTGCAATCGCCGGAGTTTTGTCCGCAAAAGCGCAAGAAACAGATGAGCCTTTAAAGGCTTTAAATAAAGGATATTTCGTGACTTGCGGATTGGCTACTATTGCATTTTATTTCGTAACGATGCACATGCTCGGCAATATTTTATTCTTCTTCGCAGGCTTGGTTGGAATAGTGGCAAGTATCGCTTTCGTATTCATTACTCAATACTATACGGAATTCAAATATAGGCCCGTGCAGGAAATCGCGAACGCTTCAAAAACCGGCCATGCGACAAATATAATCGCCGGGCTTTCCGTCGGGTTTGAATGTACCGCGGCGACCGTTATCACGATCTCATTTGCTCTGCTCGGTTCTTATAAATTGGGAGCGATGTCAGGCTTTGCGTCAGGCGGACTCTACGGAACAGCTGTCGCTACTATGGGAATGCTTGCTACCGCCGCTTATGTGCTGGCGATGGATACCTTCGGACCGATTACCGACAACGCCGGCGGAATAGTTGAAATGTCCGGCGCTTCAAAAGAAGTAAGAGAGAGGACAGACAAACTTGATGCGGCCGGCAACACGACCAAGGCTTTGACCAAAGGCTACGCCATGGGAAGCGCGGCGCTTGCGGCATTCTTGCTTTTCTCCGCGTATTTGCAGGAAGCAAAAATATCGGTTGTTGATTTGGCAAAAGTAGAAGTCTTCGTCGCTGCCTTGATAGGAGCAATGCTGGTCTTCTTCTTCTCCGGTCTGACAATGCGAGCGGTGGGAAGAGCGGCCGGAAAAATTGTTGATGAAGTCAGGCGCCAATTTAAAGCCGATCCGGGATTGATGGCCGGGACAAGCAAGCCGGATTACGCGGCTTGCGTTGATATCACGACCAAAGCGGCTCTGAGAGAAATGATTCTTCCGGGATTATTGGCGGTAGCCGTGCCTATCCTAGTCGGAGTATTTATGAAAGCGGAAGCGGAAGCGGGCCTCATTATGGTCGGCACTATTGCCGGAATTCTTTTGGCTACTCTCATGAATAACGCCGGAGGAGCTTGGGACAACGCTAAAAAATATATTGAAATGGGAAATCTGGGCGGAAAGGGAAGCGATGCTCACAAGGCAGCCGTTACCGGAGACACCGTCGGCGATCCGTTCAAAGACACCGTCGGACCATCCCTGCATGTCTTGGTAAAATTGCTTGGAACTCTTTCCTTGGCTCTGGTTGCGCTGTTTATATAGGAAACAAAAAGTGAATAAATAAAAAACCCGGCATTATGCCGGATTTTTTATTTGTTATTTCTAAGTTATTCTTCCTTGGCTTCTTCTTTTTCGTCCTCGTCTGGAGTTACCTCAGCTGCTTTTTCTGACAAGTCGTCGCCTTTTATGTCTATTCTCCAGCCGGTAAGCTTGGCGGCGAGGCGTACATTTTGTCCGCCCTTGCCGATCGCGAGCGAGAGCTGGTCGTTGGCCACTTCCACGATTGCTTTGTGTTCCTTTTCGTCCACTTCAATGGAAATAACTTTAGCGGGAGATAGAGAATTGGAAACAAAAGTTTTTGGATCGGCGGACCATGGGATTATGTCAATTTTTTCGCCCGAAAGTTCTCCGGTAATGGTGTTTACCCGGGTTCCTTTTTGTCCTACACACGAGCCGACGGCATCAATGTGCTCGTCATTTGAATAGACAGCGATTTTTGAACGCGCTCCGGCTTCGCGGGCAACTGATTTTATCTCCACGATGCCGTTTTCTATCTCCGGAGCTTCCATTGAAAAAAGTTTTTCAATAAATTTAGGATGGGTGCGGGATAGGCGCAAGTTGATGCCGCGTGGCGTGTCTTCCACGCTGTATAAATAAGCGCGGATGCGCTGGCTTCTTTGCCAATATTCTCCGGGAATTTGCTCTTCGGCCGGCAATATACCGGTTGCCCGGTTGAAATCAACATAGACGTTTCCGCGTTCCACTTTCTGTACGATGCCGGAAATGATTTCTCCTTCTTTGGTGCCGTATTCGTCTATGATGGAGGTGCGTTCCGCTTCGCGGATTTTCTGGATAATGACTTGCTTGGCGGTCTGCGCGGCGATGCGCCCATAGTCGTCCTTTGTTTCAAGCGGAAAAATTATTTCGTCGTTTAGCTCCACCCCTTTTTTTATTTTTTTCGCGTCCTCAAGGAGTATGTGATGCTCGGAATTGAAATGCACGCGTTCGTCCGCTGCGTCTTTCATGGAATATTCCCCGTTCTCCGACCTTGTGTCGGAGTCCGACTTTGGTCGGACTTCCCCGTCTATGATCGCGACTGTTTCATCCACAACGATTTTTACCTGGAAAAAATCCGTTTTCCCGGTTTCCATATCAAATTTAGCCCGGATGATTTGCCCTTTCTTGCCGTAATCTTTTTTGTAAGCCGCCGCCATGGCCTGCTCTATGGCTTCCAGTATTTTTGCTTTTGGAATTTTTCTTTCTTCCTCCAATTGTTCCAAGGCTGACTTAAATGTTTTTAGGTCTAACATATGCTTGTTTTATTAAATTTTATTAAAAAAAGCCCTGTTTCGACAGGACTTGTACAGGAGGAAGCTTATCACAGAATTAATTAGAGCACAAGAGGTCTTATTTTTTAAATTTAAAGTTATCCACACATTCAAACTAAAAAAGTTCTTTATTTTGCGTGTTATAATTATAAAACAATGAATTGGGAACAAAATCAAAAAAAAATCATCTCGGTTTTAATAGTTTGCGTTGTGATAATTGTCGGCTTAGTTTTTGTTTTCTCCAACATTAATTACAAAAAACAAATACCGCAACAAGCGACTGTCAAAGTAAACACTCTTTTTTCGAAGCCCGAGTATGCCGAGCCCGGCAAGCTTGTGCAGTCTTTTCCCGCAAGTTTAGTTTTAGATAAAACTTCTGTTCCGGACGAAAGTTTTAATTATTCATATAAAAATAACGAGCAGTCCACGGCAACATTTCAGAGCCAAGTCAGCCCCAAATCGGAATTTAGCCAGTACAAAGAATATCTGGCAGGGAACGGCTGGAAAGTAGTCAACGAAGTATCATCTGACAAGACCGGCACTTATAGTCTTTATGCGACAAACGCAAATGCGGAAATAAGCCTTATTTTACAACCCCAGAGTGGGAATACTAAAATCACGGTAAATTATTTGAGTACGATAAATTATCTAAAAAGTTAATTTTTATAAAAATATCATGAAGAAAAATGCAAAAAAGTGGCTTGAATATAGTTTAATAACGATTTTTGTTTTTGGATTAATCGGTTTATTAGAATTAAGTATTTTTTCACAAACAAAAACAGCCCAAGCAGATTCTTCAGGAACCACTTTGCTCGGAGTGCATGGTGGTTACAACGGCACCAAAGTCGGCGGTACAAGATTTGGACCAGATACTTGCCCAACCGGATCAGTGATGGTGGGGATTCAAGGAAGTGCCGGACAATACGTTGATGAAATTCAGGGAATTTGCGAACAATCCACTTTGCTCGGAGTGCATGGTGGTTACAACGGCACCAAAGTCGGCGGTACAAG
>CAZKWN010000042.1:0-5746 GCA_964556605.1 uncultured Candidatus Saccharibacteria bacterium | reverse complement strand
CCTGCAAAGGTGAACTGCTCCTTATTTCAAATTAGCACATTATTTTGAATGGCTCAAACTTTTTTGGTGTATTACTTATTCAAATGATGTTTCAGCGTATAAATCCAGTCTTCGTCAAGCTTGTCGCTCTCAAGTTTCTGAGCCAGCAACCATTCCAAATATCCGCGGTCAATCGCCATCACGTCTTCTATTTTTTTTCCGCTATGCTTGCCGAAATTGAAAGACCGGAGGATGGACGGGTGTGAGGAAATTTCCACCATTTTTTCTATGACTTCTGATTCGCTTAATTCTTTCCCGACCCCTGTCGGGATCCCGACTTCGGTCGGGACCATCATCTGCTTTTTTAATTTTTCAAAAAGTTTCTCCAATACCAGTACGTCTCCCATCGCGTCATGGGCTGTTGCTTCCACATCAAGGTCAAGCAGGTAGCGCAAATATTGCAGGTTGTATCTGTCTATTTTACCTTCTTTGTCCAAATATCTGATAATTCGGAGCGTGCAGATGAATTTATTCGGATTTATCCCTTCTTTGTTTATCATCATCAAATCAAAAAAAGCATTATGGGCAACCATAATGGAATCCGCATCTTCAAAAAGCTTCTTAAGCTTCGGCAGGTCTCCGCTTTCCTTAAAAGACGGCAAGTTATCCACCATTTTATTCGTTATGTGGTGCACCGCGGAAGCTTCCGGAGGGATTTTAATCGGCGGTTTGTATAAACCGGTAAAACTCTCACCTTCCGCCCCGCCGGTGGCGGGGTAAAATTTATAAGCAATTTGAATCAGGCGATCGTTTTCCGTGTTGCCTGTGGTCTCCGTATCAAAAAATATAAGTTTAGCCATTTGGTTATTTTAGCACACTTTGATATAATTGGGGAAGGAATATTTTTCCAATAAAGCAATCTATCTGGCGAAGCTTCGCCAGCGAACTGCTCGTCGATCAAGAAAATAATAGTCGGAATACCTTCTTTATTTTCTAATCTCCTGCGCAAGGCTTTCTTGAAACAAAATTCCTTCCCTAAATATGTTGCATGAACAAATAAAAAATAATATCAAAGAGGCGATGATGGCAAAAGATTCCGTCAGGCTGGAGACATACCGAAACATGCTCGCTTCTTTTACCAATGAGCTTGTTTCCAAAAACCGAAAGCCGAACGAAATGCTGAATGACGAAGAAGCCTTAGCCGTTATCACGAGGCTTTCCAAGCAAAGGAAAGATTCAATTGAGCAGTTTAAAAAAGGGAATCGGGAAGATTTGGTAAAAAAAGAGCAAGCCGAGCTCGCGATACTTGAAACTTATCTGCCGAAATTGATGGATTGTGGCGAAGTGGAAAAAATAGCGCGGGTAAAAAAAGACGAGCTTGGAATTACTGATCCTGCAAAGAAGGGAATGCTGATGTCTGCGTTGATGAAAGATTTGAAGGGAAAAGCAGACGGAGGAGTAGTGAAGGAGGTTGTCGATTCGCTTTTTTAAAATATATGTACACCGTCCATCTTTTAACCCGCATCGTAGAACACCATCAGGTTTTGGTTTACGGGGTGATCTATTTAGGGTTGCTTTTTGAGGGTGAATTTACTTTAATTTCCACCGGCATTTTGGCGCATCTGGGCGCGTTGAATTTATGGGTTTCTCTAATTTTTGTTCTTTTGGGCGGGCTGTCCAAGACTCTTATCGGATATGCGCTGGGAGAATTTTTGCATAAGAAATTTAACCGCCATAAATTTTTCCAGTACATTCAAAAACGGGTTTATCGCTTGCTGCCCAAATTTAAGACAAGACCTTTCTGGTCCATTTTTATTTCAAAATTTATCATGGGGGCGAATCATCTGGTTATTATTTTTTCGGGCTATGAAAAGATAGATTATAAAAAATTCCTTAAAACGGAAATTTTTTCCACAATAATTTGGGCTCCGTTTTTGCTGTCACTCGGATACTTTTTCAGTTATGCCGCTCTTCGCCTCAGCCACAATGTTTGGAAATTTTTAGTAGTGGTTTTAATTCTGTTTACAATATTTGTTCTTTTTGATAAGCTGGTCTCTTCCATCTATGAGTTGTTTGAAGAAATTTATGGGGATATTCAATAAAGCAAAAATTAAATTAGTAACGCATAACGGTTCCTTTCACGCGGATGATATTTTTGCGGCGGCGGCTCTTTCTGTTCTGCTTGAAAAAAGGGGCGAATCTTTCGAAATAATCCGCACCAGGGATGAAGAAATCATAAAAACCGGCGACTACGTTTTTGATATCGGGGGAATTTACGATGAAAAAATAAACAGATTTGATCACCACCAGCCGGGCGGAGCAGGAAGCAGACTCTTGGGAGGCGTAAATATAGAATATGCTTCTTGCGGGCTTGTTTGGAAAAAGTTCGGCGCTGAAATTTGCGGCGGTATTGACGCGGCTGGCTTGATTGAAAAAAAGATAATTGCGCCGACTGACGCGTTTGATAACGGGCTTGATTTGGTTGAAAATAAATTCGAAGTTTCGCCCTATTTAATTGAGCACCTTTTTTTCTCCATGCGTCCGACTTGGCAAGAAAAAGATTTGAGCAAGGACACAATGTTCTTTAAATGCGTGGAAATTGCGAAAGCTGTCTTAACGCGGGAAATAATTCAGGCGCAGGACGCGCTATCGGCGAAAGAGTCGGTAATTTCAATTTATAAAAATACATCCGACAAACGAATTATTATTTTAGATAAAGCTTATCCTTATGAGGACACCTTGAATAATTTTCCGGAGCCTCTTTTTGTGGTTTATCCGAGGGCAAGCAGTAATGCCTGGAAAGTGGAGGCTATCCGGGAGAATCCAAAGAATTTCAAAAACAGGAAAGATCTTCCGAAAACCTGGGCGGGGCTTCGCGACGAAGATTTGCAGAAAGTTACCGGCGTATCGGATGCAATATTCTGCCATCGCGGACTATACCTCGTCGTTGTTAAGTCAAAAGAAGGAGCTATCGCCCTAGCGCAGAAAGCGCTGGGCGAGTAGAAAGTTCATAAAGTTATCAAGTTTATTAAGTAAAATTCTGTGTTATAGTGGCTTTATGGACTTTATAAACTTTAAGACTTTTAACTAATTTACATGGCTTTTATTGATGAAATAAAAATATACGCGGAAGCCGGACACGGCGGAGATGGCGTCGTGCGTTGGAGGCAGGAAAAATTCATACCCAAAGGCGGACCGGCCGGAGGAGATGCCGGACGGGGCGGGGATTTTTATGTGCAAGCTGTGCGCGATATACACATACTTTCCAAATACAAAGCTAAAAAAAGTTTTTCGGCTGAGCGCGGGGAAAACGGTTCAAATAAAAGCCTTCACGGAAAAAACGGCGAGGATTTTGTTTTGGAATTGCCGGTTGGCTCTATCATTACCAATCTTGATACCGAGGAAACTTGGCAACTTGCGGAAGAAGGGCAGAAGATTTTACTTCTTAAAGGCGGATACGGCGGCTTCGGAAACGAACATTTTAAAAGTTCCACCAACACGACTCCCAAAGAATCACGCCCGGGAGCCCTAGGCGAGAAAGGAAATTTTAAAATAGAACTGGAACTTTTTGCCGATGTCGGATTGATTGGCTTGCCTAATGCGGGGAAGACTTCTCTGTTGAATTCTCTGACCAATGCGGATGCTCGAGTCGGAGATTATGCATTCACTACGCTCGACCCGAACTTGGGAGATTTTTACGGCTATATTATTGCCGACATTCCGGGAATTATTGAAGGAGCATCCGAAGGCAAAGGTCTAGGTGTAAAATTCTTGCGTCATATAAAACGCACTAAAATGCTTGCTCATCTTGTTTCTTTTGAAAACTTGTCTTTGGGAAGCGCCGGCATGATGAAGGTTTACAAGGAAATTCGCAAAGAGCTCGCAAAATATGATAAAAATTTAAAATTGGGGGAAGACGGCAAAGAGAATTTGACTTCAAAAGAAGAAATAATAATCCTGACAAAAAGTGATGTGGTGGAAGACTCAAAAATTATTGATAGGGAAGTCAAAAAGTTTCAAAAGATAAGCAAAAACGTTTTTGTTATTTCTTTATTTGATGATAAAATAGTAAAAAAGTTCAGAGATGAGTTGGTAAAGATTTTAAAGCCTCGCCCGTAGGGCTATGGCCGAGGGAAAAATTATGGCAAATAAATATTATCCGACAATTGGTCTCGAAATACACGCAGAATTAAAGACGCAAACGAAAATGTTCTGCGGTTGCAAGAACAATCCCGACGAAGAGAAGCCGAATGTGAATATCTGCCCAGTCTGCATGGCGCATCCGGGAGCATTGCCTGTGCTGAACAAAAAAGCCATAGAAAATGTGATAAAAGTCGGGTTGGCAATAAATGGCAATATTGCGGATTTTTCGGAATTTGACCGTAAGAATTATTTCTATCCGGATATTCCGAAAGGTTATCAGATTTCCCAATACAAAAATCCAATAGTTCTGGGCGGCCGTTTGGCGGATATGGATGTCACCCGGGTGCATTTAGAAGAAGACACAGCAAACAATAAACATTTTGGTCCAGACGTTGGAAAAATTACAGACGTTGGACGTCAAGGGATTCCGACGTCCAACGTCTGTAATTCCGGGTACTCACTTATTGATTTCAATCGTGCCGGAGTGCCTTTGATGGAGCTTGTGACGGAACCGCATACGTTAGATAGCGCTGACGAAGCAGCCAAGCTCGCATCTAATTTTGCCAAAGAGCTTCAGCTGGTGCTTTGGTATTTGGGAGTGTCGGAGGCGAATATGGAAAAAGGAGAAATGCGGGTAGAGGCAAATGTTTCTATTTCAACCGATAAAAAAATTCTTGGCACGAAAGTGGAGGTGAAAAATTTAAATTCCTTCAGAAGCGTTGAACGGGCCATTAAGTATGAGATAGACAGAATGGCGGAGCTTATGGAAAACGGTAAAGGCGCGGAGATAGTGCAGGAGACGCGCGGATGGGACGAAGGCAAGCAGAAAACTTTTTCTCAGAGGAAAAAAGAGGGAAGCGCTGATTACAGATATTTCCCCGACCCTGATTTACCGAAAATGAAACTACATGAGGCATTTTCCTCCGAAGGCGGATCGGCCTCTGGCGGAGATTTTTCCAAAATGAGAGCAGAATTGCCGGAATTGCCAGCGGAAAAAAGAGCCAGATATCAAAAGGATTTCGGAATAAAAGATGAGGACATTGAAAGCTATATCAATGACCCCGAGCTGGGAGCGTGGTTTGAAGGGTTTGCTAAGTTTTATGAAAATGAAAAAGATTATTTCAAGGCAGGATCTAATTTTTTAACTTCGGATATTTTAGGAATTATGCGTAAGGATAAAAAAGCTAAACTGCCTAAGCCAGAACATTTTTCTAAACTTGTAAAAATGTTTATAACTTCAAGATTATCTTCAAGAAGCGCCAAAGACATATTAGCTTTAATGGTTTCGAATTCTTTTGACCCAGAAAAATACGCAAAAGAAAATAATTTAATGCAAAGTGATAACACTTCCCTAATTAGTGATATTATAGTTAAAAAAATAATACCGTTGAATCATAAAACGATTGCAGACTATAAAGCTGGTAAGGAAAATGCTCTCATGTCATTAATAGGTCAAGTGATGAAAGAAACTAAGGGTTCTGCTAATCCACAGATAGTAAAAGAATTATTGATAGAGTTTTTAAAGTAATGAACAAAGAAAAATTGATTGAAATAGTCGCTCGCTTAGTTAAATCCCCGAAAGGGATTCTCGCGATTGATGAAAGTTTGAGTACTTGCAATAGCC
>CAZKWN010000041.1:0-5823 GCA_964556605.1 uncultured Candidatus Saccharibacteria bacterium | reverse complement strand
TTTGGTTTAGAAGAAAGCTATATGGATGGGGATGGTTTCCGATAACATGGGAGGGCTGGCTTGTTTTGCTTGTTTGGGTAGCAATTTTTATTGACATAGTTCAAAAAGATATTCAGCAATACACAATAGAAAGATTTGTTTTTATAATTTTAATGGTTGCTCTATTGCTTCTAATTTGCTTTCTTAAGGGAGAAAAACCAAAATGGCAGTGGGGTCGTAGAATTGAGGACTCTCAGTACAAAAATTAGTCTCCTTGTATCCAAAGGCTTAAAAATTTCATGAAGTTTGTTAAAAAAATTTAACAAACTTCACAATAGAAAAAGTGTTTTCATAAAAATTTCATAATCAAAAAAATAAAAGCACCCAACTCGTTACAGTTTGTGTGCTGTAAAAACTAAAATACAATTTAGCTCTATTGTCTATGACAAAAATGTGACTAATTGCAGATGATATTTTGATGAAGAGCTTGTGCTTATCTTGAAATCATGGTGAAGTTCGGATGAAGGGTTAACACATCATCTTCGTCTGCTACGCTAGCCGTGTATGAAAAAACACAAATCGTTTTTCATGGTTGGTAGATTCCTTAATCTTACCTTTATCAGTATAATGTTAACATCACTAGTCTTAGCTCCTATGGTCTTGAATACGCCTATAGCTATGGCTAAAAATCAAAATTATTCGCATAATCATTATTCACAAATAGCATTATCAAGCAATAACCAAGGAACCCATATAAATCTAAGTTCATGGAACGTTCATTCAGGTTCCGGCACAACAGCGCTAGTGGCATTGGCGTCTGAGCCAATAGTAACGGCATCAGTTTCCACAACGCCAGTTTTGACTTCAGTGGCGGTTATGTCATCTAACTACACAGTAAACGTCGGAGGCACTTCGCAATTTACTGCTACGCCTAGGGACCAAAACGACAATCCGTTTACCGGAACGGTAACGACCACATTCACATCCAGCAATCCAGCCGCGGCTAAGGTAAATAGCGCGACAGGATTAGTAACGGGCGTGTCTGCCGGAACATCGACAATTACCGGAACATCGGTCAGCGGAACAATTAAAGTTACCGATACTGCGGTAGCAACAGTAACTGCGTCCGCAACAACACCAGTTACTTCTACACCAGCGCCAGCAACACCGGCACTTGTAAATGGAACGCCAGTGGCTCCGGTAACACCGACACCGGTAACCCCTGCGCCTGTTACACCGACACCGGTAGTACCAACAGTAGTGCCTACACCACCAGTGCCGCCAACTCCTACACCTGCGCCAGCATCAAGCGCGATACAGTGGGGCGCATATGTCGGTGACGGAGCAGGGGCTGTATCAGCCTTTGATACGCTGGTCGGCAAGAAATCAGAAATTACTGATGACTTCGAAGATTTCACCGCTCCGTTTCCAACGAGCTTGTCATCCACTGTCGGGTCGCAGGGAAAGACACTGGTCGTCTTTTGGGAACCTAGTACCGGCTTGAGTTCAATCTCAAACGGCAGTCTTGATTCTGAAATCAAAAGTTTTGCCGCCGGAGCAAAGTCCTACGGCTATCCAGTCATCTTAGTGCCATTCGATGAAATGAATCTCAATGAATCAGCCTGGGGCGCCGGACAAAACGGCAACACCCCTGCAATCTTTATTGCGGCTTGGAAACATATCCACGACTTGTTTGTAGGTGATACAAATGTAAAGTTCGCTATCACTTATAACAATGTTTCAATCCCAAGTGGTTCGGCCAATGACTACGCTGCTTACTATCCGGGCGCCAACTATGTGGATATAGTCGGAATCGACGGATACAATTTCGGAAGTCCATGGAAGACTTTCGACCAAGTGTTTAGTTCAGCTTACACTGAAGCTTCTCAATTCGGGAAGCCCATCTATTTGATGGCGATAGGTTCAGCTGAAGGAACACAGAAAGCAGCTTGGATTCAAAGCCTCGGAACTCTCTCAACGAATTATCCGAAAGTTGCAGGTTGGACTTGGTTCAACGACAACAAAGAACAGAATTGGCTGGTAAACTCGGACGCTGCCGCGCTCGCCGCCTTCAAATCTGTTCTCCCGTAGTGATTAATTTAGTTAGTGGTTTTGAGCAAAAGATACCCCGACCTAGGTCGGGGTTTTTTTTGTGATAGAATGCGCTCATGGAACCGCTGGCTTCAAAAATACGACCCAAAAATTTAAAGGATTTTATAGGCCAAGAGCATCTGGTGGCAGAGGGCAAACCCCTGCGTATCGCCATAGAAAAAAAGCATTTGTTTTCTTTTGTTTTTTGGGGTCCGCCGGGAGTAGGCAAGACCACGCTTGCCCGGATATATGCGGAAGCATTGGACGCGGATTTCTATCAGCTGTCGGCTGTTTCGGCCGGGAAGGACGATATAAGAAAAATTATTGAAGAAGGAAAAGATAAAAAAGCTAAGATTCTTTTCTTAGATGAAATCCATCGTTTCAATAAAAGCCAGCAGGATTTTCTTTTGCCTTATGTTGAATCGGGAGAGCTTACGCTAATCGGCGCGACCACCGAAAATCCGAGTTTTGAAGTTATTGCTCCTCTCCTTTCGCGTTGCCGGGTTTTCGTTTTGAACGAACTCTCAAATGATGAGATGAAACAAATAATTGCCCGGGTAGAGAAAGAGATAAAAACCCGCCTGCCGGCGAGGCAGGTAAAAATGGATAATGCATCCAAAGACTGGCTCATTGGAATGGCAAACGGTGACGCGAGACAAGCGATTGCCATGCTTGACGCTACGCTTCATCTTTACGGAAAAATAAATGTTGAAAATCTGACGCAAACATTGCAGTCAAAATTTTTGCGTTACGACAAAAAAGGGGAGGAGCATTACAATACCATCAGCGCCTTCATTAAAAGCATGCGCGCCAGCCAGCCGGATGCCGCTCTCTACTATATGTGCCGGATGATTGAATCAGGTGAAGACCCGAAATTCATCGCCCGCCGGATGGTCGTCTTTGCGAGTGAAGATATCGGGCTTGCTGTGCCGACGGCGCTGGTAGTGGCGAATGCCGTCTTTCGGGCGGTGGAAACCATCGGCTTGCCGGAGTGCGCCGAGAATCTAGCTCATGGAGTTGTCTATTTGTCGCAAGCTAAAAAAGACCGTCGGGCGTACAATGCTTATCTTGAAGCCATGTCCGATGTGAAAAAATTCGGCAATCTGCCGATACCGCTTTCTATCCGCAATCCGGTGACCAAACTGATGGAAGAGTTGGATTACGGAAAGGGCTACGAAAAATACACCAAAGAAAGTTTGTTGCCGGACAAAATTAAAAATAAGAAGTATTTGAAATAATTTTGGTATAATAAATATTATGTTCGGCAAGCTTGAAGAAATAAACCCAAAAATTAGGAAGACCCCCATGGAAGTTGCCGAAGCAATTCCTCAGGTTTTTAAAGCTTATAAAAACGCAATGATAGCTGCCGCCATAAGCGCAGAAAAAAGAGCTCAATATTGGAACAAAGAAAAGCCCGTACATATCGGTTGCAGTTTGTTGGTCTTAGGAGAAAAACTTGATCTTTCGCAACCTGCAATTTATACAGGAGCGAACATTAAATTATCACCGGAAATTCTGGCATATCCAGAAAGAAAATGTGGCGAGATGATAGCTTTTGAAAACGCCCTTGAATTAAAAGAAGACAAAGACAAGACTGAGGAAGAAAGAGCTGAGGAGAATACAGGCGATGGAATAGAAAAAGGAGATGTGGGATTAATTTTAGCTCTCTTAACAGTTTCTAGAGCCTTTAATTCAGGAGAAGCGGACACGGTTAATCACGACATAATGTATCCATGCAAACAATGCATGACCAGTTTGAAGTATATGCTGAAAAAAGGCATTATAAGCAATAAATCAATAATTTATAATGCAAGAATTGGCCAAAAAGGCGAACTAATAAGGACCGAGCAGATTACCTTTAAAGATTTACTTGAGAAATTCAAAAGCGGGGAAGAAGAAAGAAATTTAAAAACAATTCAGGATTTATTATCAGAAAGGGATAAAGCAGCGCAGCTGCTTTTTAAATCAGTAGAAAAAATCAACTATGATATCAACGAAGATATTAAATCAATAGCTCCTTTGACAAGAAAGGATGTGCTTACCGGGTTTCAGAGGGAAAGGAATGAAAAAGTTTTTGAAGAAGAGAGGGCTTATACGGTTCTAATAAAGAATGCCCTTAAGTCTGGAATAGAAGAAGGAGTTTCTAAAGAGCGATTAGTGGATAGCCTTGGTTTGGCGGATATCGTTTTGGATACGACTATAGGGAGATTTAGGGACGATGAGCTTGATTCAATCGTGGAAAAATTGTTACAGCCTTTAATAGAAAATTTACCTCAATTAATAATTCCATAATGCAAAAAAGATTTTTAAATTGAGCGAGGGGAGTCCTCGCTCAGTTTCTTAATATATCATATATGATACACTAAGGAATTTATTTTTTTAGGTAAATTTGAAAGCTATTTTTGTTCAAGGTATAATATAAAAAATGCAAAAAAGATTTTTAAATGTTGATCCGGATGTTGTCAGGCTGGGATGGGTGAGCTTTTTGACTGACATCAGCTCGGAGGCGATTTTTTCCGTCTTTTCTATATTTTTCACCGTGATTCTCGGGGCCTCGACGGCGCTCTTGGGCTTGGTAGAAGGCTTCTCGGATTTCTCCGCATCTTCGCTTGATTATTTTTCCGGCTGGCTTTCGGATAAGTCGGGAAAAAGGAAACCGCTCGCCATAATCGGCTATGGATTTTCAACTTTGGCAAAAATAATGCTTTTGGTCGGGTCGTCTGTGGCGGCCGTCGCCTCGTTTAGAATTATTGAACGCTTGGGGAAAAGCTTCCGAGGACCGCCGAGAGACGCTTGGCTCGCGACTGTGGCAGACGGACCGAACAAAGGATACGCTTTCGGCCTGCAGAGCGCCATGGATAAAGCAGGAGCCGTCTTAGGGCCAATGGTAGCGTATTTCTTGCTTCTTTATTTAGGGCAGGGCATGAGCACTTTCCGGCTTATCTTTGTCATTTCATTGTTTGGAGCGGCGGCGGCTGTCTTTGTGTTATTTTTGATGAAAGACCGTCCGGGAGTTCCGCATGAGCGGGAAAATATTTTTAAAGCCTGGGGAACTTTAAGCAGAGAATCAAAACTTTTTCTCATTCCCTCGGGTATTTTTTCTCTGGCTTATTTTAGTTTTAGTTTCCTTCTTCTTAAAGCCTATTTGGTCGGATTTTCAATCAAGGATGTGGTCTTGCTTTATGCTCTTTTTAATACCGCTTATGTTTTATTGTCTGTTCCTGTAGGCAAGCTGGGCGATTTTATCGGGCGAAAATATATAATCATCCTGGGGTATTTAATCTACTTCATAATGTCTGTCGGTTTTATTTTTGCCAAAGCAAAATGGGAGGTAATCGCGCTGTTTTTGCTGTTCGGTATTTTCTACAGCATCAATGAAACTCAAAGCAAGGTATTTATCACAGACATAGAAAAAGACAGGCGAGCTACGGCCATCGGCGTATACAATTTCTTTACCGGCTTGGTTTATCTGCCGGCCTCGGCTATCGCCGGCGTGCTTTGGATTTTTAACCCCGTCTATGCTTTTATTTTTGCCGCCGTTGTTGCCTTTGTCGCTATGATTGTTTTTATTTTTCTGCGCCCGTGGAAGAATATGGTAAAATAAATTCATGTGGCTTATTTTTGCATTTTCCGGGCCGGTGTTATGGGCAGCATCGACTCATATTGATAAATATATTATTGAACGCTATTACAAGAATAGCGATAAAACGGTCTTCGTGGTATTTACTGCTCTCATTGGCCTAGTAATGTTGC
>CAZKWN010000040.1:0-5901 GCA_964556605.1 uncultured Candidatus Saccharibacteria bacterium | reverse complement strand
AGTAAAGGAGTTGATAGAAAAAAATGATTGCGAAAAACTTTTGGAAAAAAATGATGAAAATAATTTATGGGTTTACGCTGGAAGAGAGGGGAGAGGGAAAGTTCTTTGGCCACTAAGATTTGCATTGTCCGGCCAAATGAAATCTCCCGACCCATTTGAAATTATGAAAGCCATAGGAAAAGAAGCGGCAATAAGAAGAATAAATAACGCGATATTTACAATAAAAGAATAATCTGTTATATTATATAAATCATGCTAAAAGTAAATTTCTTACATGTTTGCGAAAACGCGATAATTGAGCAGGGGAGTGGGAACCTTTCTCTTATTGGTATTTTTGAAAATATTAACGCTCAAAATTTTCCGGCAATGCATCCTGTCATGAGCATCGTTGTGGGATTTGAAAATAAAAATCCCGGTATTTATGATGTGGAGCTTGTGTTTCTGGATGAAAAAAGCGAGATATTAAAGCTTCCGGCTAAGGTGAATATTGGAGTCAGCGGAAAAGGGAACTGGGTCTATAAGATCATTGGTTATCAAATTCCTCGCGAATTGACTCAAAAAATAAAATTAAACTACGAAGGGGAGACCATTTATACCGGATATCTGACGATAAATAATAAGTAAAATCTGCTATACTAGGTGATAAGGTTCAAAAAAAATGAAACTTTATCATACTTATAAAAAGCAATTTAGTTTTTTGTTGTTTGGAATTTTATTTCTAATTCCCATAGTTTTTTGCAGCGCGCAGACGGCCGCGGATATCCAAAATAAAATAAACCAAAATAATTCCAATATACAGAACCTACAGCAGGAAATAGACGGATATCAGGCGCAACTTGATGTGCTAAGCCAGCAGAAAAGCTCTCTAAGCGGCTCTTTAAATGAGCTTGATTTAAATAAGAAAAAATTAGACGCAAACATCGCTCTTACCCAGAACAAAATTAATAAAACAAACCTCACAATCCAAAGTCTGAGTTCCGATATCGGTACCAAGGAAAATGACATAAAAAATGACATGAATTCCATCGTGCTGGATATTAAAAATACCGACGAGCTTGAACAAGGAAGTTTGCTGGAAGACGTATTGTCTCAAGATGATTTTACTTCTATGTGGAATGACATAGACAGCATGGCCGAGGTGCGCCAAAGTATAAACACGGATGTGGCCAAGCTACAGCAGACAAAAGGAGCGCTGGAAGATACAAGGCAATCAACAATTACTGCCAAAAACCAGCTGACCGCCCTCAAATCACAGCTCGCCGACCAGCAAAAAATAGTAGTTCAGAATATAAATGATAAAAATTTGCTTCTCAAGCAAACGAAAGACAACGAGTCCAATTACCAAAAATTATTAAAAGACCGGCTGGCAAAAAGAGACGCTTTTGAAAAAGATTTGGAAAATTATGAATCCCAACTGCAGTTTATTCTTGATCCTTCCAAACTCCCGCAAAGCAGGGTCTTAAGCTGGCCTCTGCAAAAGATATTCGTGACTCAGCTTTTCGGTAAAACTGTCGACGCCAAGCGCTTATATGTTTCCGGTTCGCATGACGGCGTTGATTTTAGGGCGTCAGTCGGCACTCCGGTAATGGCCATGGCCGACGGCACTGTTTTAGGAACAGGCGACACGGACCTGACTTGCCCGGGAGCATCTTTCGGAAGATTTGTTTTCATCCGATATAACGACGGTCTTTCCAGCACTTATGGCCATCTCTCGCTTATAAAATCCAATGTAGGAGATATCGTGAAAAAAGGGGATATAGTGGGTTATAGCGGGAGCACCGGATATGTTACCGGTCCTCACTTGCATGTCTCTTTATATGCCTCAACAGCCGTTAAAATGGCCACCATGCCTTCTTCTGCCTGCACTGGGCATGTTTACACAATGCCAATCGCGCCAATTAACGCTTATCTAAACGTGTTGGATTATTTGCCTCCTTATGTAATCAATACGACCATCTTGAATAATCAACAGGATTAAACAATTTGTCCTAGTTTATATCTGTGGTAAAATATAAATATGAAAAACAAACAGAGTGGGCTCATTGAATTAATAATTCTTATTATCATTGCTTTGCTTTTGATGAAATATTTCGGGATAACTATTTCCGGAGTCATTGATTGGTTCAAATCTTTTTTTGGAACCGTTTTGAGATAAATTTTTTAGATAAGATAGGGAAGTGCCCTTGCGTACAATCCGCTTAATGTTTGAGACCCATAAGGTCGCAAGGTAGATTGTGCGAGCATTAAATGGGAATTGGGTCGCAAACATATATTGTGCGACACGGTATATAATTACTGGCATGCGCTAGAAAGCGTATAGCCGGCGGCTTCTGCCTCCTTCCCTGTCGTAAACCAGACTTTATTTTCCGGTTTGATAGTTTTGCCGGCGGAACAGCTCGTTGAATAGTATTTACTTCCCTTGCTTGAAGCGAAGAAAGTTTTTCCGGCAGAAGATACAGATGTTGGACCTCCGGAATCTAGAGGTACAACATCTGTGGAATTCATGCTTGTTTGCGTTGAATCTTGCGGTTGAGTGGTATTATCGTCTTGACCACTATTTTGACCCTGTGGCTCTATTTTTACGCCTTCAGAGCTGTTTTCAACCGATAGTCTACCCAGCTCAAATGACCCCAGACCCGTTAAAATTACGATGATGACTACCAAAACATCCTTCCCTTTCTCGCTTTTTAAAAATGACTTGATTTTTTCCATAAAATTGTTTATACTCTGTTTGCTTTAAATTATAACATTAAAACAATATGGCACATAGAAAAGCTGGCGGTACTGCCAAAAACTTAAGAGACTCAAACCCAAAATACCTCGGTATTAAGCTTGCTGACGGCCAAATGGCTCATCCGGGCTCTATTATCGTCCGCCAGCGCGGGACGCCTATCATGGCAGGCACGAATGTATCTATGGGCAAAGACCATACCCTTTTCGCCCTCAAAGACGGCAAAGTAAAATTTGGTTCCAAGCGCAAGACATCCTTTAACGGCAACATTGCAGTCAAAAAAACAGTTAGTGTAATCTAAATAAAATACAATCCTCTTCAGTCCCCCTTGTCAGGGGGATTTTTAGATTTTCTCAATTACGAGTTTAAACGAAGACTTTTTACCCTTGATGGAAATTGGGATTTCAAACTCCCCTACCTCTTTAATCGGTTTTTCCAAGACGATGAATTCTTCGCTGATGTCGGCGTTGTGTTGCCTCTTCATTTCTAGAACGATTTCTTTTTTATGAATTGCCTTAAACAAACTTCCCTTTTCATTCGCTTTGCCCTTTATGGTGATAACTTTGCCTTTAATTTCCTCCAAGTTTTTCAGAAGCAAACTTTCCTGCACTCCCCTCTCTATCTCAATATTTTTCTTTCTTTTTTCCAATTCGGCGACCGCTTGCGGAGTAGCAAGGACAGCCAACTTTCTGGGAATGAGAAAATTCATGGCGTAGCCGTCATTAATTTCTTTAACGTCGTGCCTTTTGCCGACTTTCGGAACATCTTGTAGGAAAATTATCCGCATTTTACTTTATAACTTTACAAACTTTATAACTTTTTACTGGTTCAGTAATTCCACCGCTTTGTTCATCTGCGGATCAATTTTCGCATCCAAGTCTTTTTGAGTGACCGGCACGACATAATCCGGAGTCAGGCCTTTCTCGGAAATGGAAATTCCTTTCGGTGTCAGCCACTTGGCGACCGTGATTTTCAGAATAGTGTCGGGCGTGACGTTGACGACTTCCTGCACGGAGCCTTTTCCGAAGCTCTGCATACCCACCAGCTTTGCAATCCCATTGTCTTGCATGGCGCCGGAGAGAATTTCGGAAGCCGAAGCGGAGCCGCCGTCTATCAAAATGACGAACTTTAAATTTTTACCGGCGAATATGTTGTAACCCTTGCTTCTGAATACGTCCGGAGCTTGTTTGCTGCCGTAGTCTTCAGTCACAATAGTCTTGCCTGACGGTAGAAACCAGCTTGCCATGTCTACCGCCGCATCCAAATATCCGCCCGGATTCCCTCTTAAATCGAGCATGAGCTTATTGTCTCCTGAAGCCACAAATTGCTGCATTGCTCCGCGGAAGAGGCTGGCGGAATTAGCGTCAAAACTGTAGAGGCTGATTACAAAAATTCCATCCTTGCGAGCATTCGTATCAAGCGTAGGAATATCGATAGTGTCTCTTACGATTACGACTTGCCTCGGTTGAGGTTCGCCAGCGCGGAATATTGTGAGTGTGACAGATGTTCCTTTCGTCCCCCGCATCATATTTATCGCGTCATCAATGCTCAAGTTTGATGTGACTGCGCTATCAATTTTAAGAATTTCGTCGCCCGGTTTTATGCCTGCCCTGTAGGCGGGAGTATCCTTAAGTGGAGAGATGACTGTAAGCACGTTATTTTTTATTCCGACTTCCATTCCTACACCGTCAAAATTACCGGATATTTCAGCTTCAAAGGACTTTGTCTGTTTTGGGCTGAAAAATTCGCTGTAAGGGTCGTTTAGCGAGCCCACAAGACCTGAAACTGCTCCATAAACCTTATCTTGGTCGGAAATTGAGGCAGATACCGGAGACTTATCATTCATAATGTTCCAAACTTTCCAGAAAGGAGAAAAATCCGCCTGGGTGGAGACTTGCGGTTCTTTATTTGAAACGCCTATCACTTTATCAATCGCCGGCCTGTTGCGGTCTCCGATGTAAATACCCAAAACAAAAAATAAAGCTATCAGTAAAATAGCCAGTCCGTAATATTTCTTTTTTGAAAAATTTTCTTCCATACAATATTATTCGGACGTTGGACGTCTGGATTCTTGACGTCCAACGTCCGAATCCACATCCGAATCTCTAAAATTATCAAAAGTTTTTTCTTTATTTTCTATTGCCTTGTAATCCTTGTATAGCACATAGCTGAAATAAATAATCACCAATCCGCTCAAAAAAGACAAAGTGTCTTTCCATGAGTAAGGGAGCCCCAAATACGGCAATATTGCCACCCAGGTTCCTAAAGCTAAAAGTATTCGTGCTTTGCGCATTCCAATATTGTATCAAAAAGAGAAGATTAGTGCAAAAGTGTATTCGAATAATCAAGGCTGTCTGAAACCGCCATGTTTTTATGGCTCAAGTAGTAGTTTGCAGTAAAAATGGCTCCGATAATAGCCAGGACAATCAAGCCATTTGTGATTAAATCAAAATGATGATTTCTCATTTTTATGATTATATACAAAAGCAGGGCAAGAAGAATTATCCCAAAAATTACATATAAAATCACATTCGTGGTGTTGCGGGGTGAAGCAAGTAATTTTTGCCAGAAGGTCGGAGTTTGAATCGGAATTATTGGAGTATGGATAACCGTCTCTGCTCCGAGAATATTTGCAGGTTCTTTTATCGTGACATTGGTGGTTGGTTCTGTTGCTTTAGTTTCTATTTTTACGGGTTGAACTTGCGTTGCGACAGGAAGAGGATTTGCATAATCTTGCGCGACGAATATTGCCTGCTGTCCTTGATACATTCCTGTAGCCACGCCCGTGCCGACTTCCGTGTAATTTTCTTTCACAATATTTGCCCTGTGCTCGGGGCTCCGCATCCAGGCATCCGCCACATCTTTTGAATCGCTAAAATTAATGGCGAGATTTTCTCCGGCGTACTGATAATTGTATCCGACTTCAAGGAGCCAGTACCAAGGCGTCTTCCCTTCCGGGCTGGTGTGCGCAAAGTAGCCATTTGTTGCCATGTCGTCCGCTTTCATTTGAGCCGCTTCATTCAGGAGCGGGCTGACGGTAAGAGATGGAAGATTCTGCGTCTGGCGGTCTTCATTTGTAAGGTCAGCCAACACGGCCGGCAAAACCGCCGCCATATTCCCTTCCGTGTTCATGCGAGTGAGAACCGGCAATAGAAAAGTAGTGCATTCTA
>CAZKWN010000039.1:4680-5911 GCA_964556605.1 uncultured Candidatus Saccharibacteria bacterium | reverse complement strand
ATCAATCTTCTCCCACGGCAGGCCTTTTTTGCCGAAATGGCCGTAGGCGGCGGTTTGCTGGAAAATCGGATTGCGGAGTCCGAGGCGCTCAATAATGGCAAGTGGTTTAAAATCAAAATTCTTTCGGACGATTTCTGCCAGGTCCTCCCCTTTTTCATTGATGGCTTCTATCATGAGCGGTTCCGCCATGCCGATAGCATAAGCCACGGAAACTAGCGCTTCCTTGCCATATCCGGACGCCACCAAGTTTTTCGCCACATAGCGCGCCATGTAAGCGGCGGAACGGTCCACTTTGGTCGCATCTTTGCCGGAGAAACACCCTCCGCCGTGCGGTATAAGCCCGCCATATGTGTCTACCATGAGTTTTCTCCCGGTCAGGCCGGTATCCGCTTCAAAACCGCCTTGAATAAATTGCCCGGTCGGATTGACAAGTATTTTTACTTTTTTCTTTTCTTCGGAAGAAAGAAGGGGGTTAATTATTTTTTCCGTAATTTCTTTTTTGATTTGCTCCAGTTTTACATCCGGAGAATGTTGCGTGCTCACCAGCACGGTATGCAGTTTTCCATCGGTATAGGTGACCTGCGTTTTGCCGTCGGGACGGAGCCATTTTATTCTTTTATTTTTATCTGCGCTTTTTCTGGCTTCTTCCAATCTTTTTGCCAGCTTGTGTACAAGCACCACGCCTTTGGGTAAAAATTCCGGCGTTTCGTCGGTGGCATATCCATACATTATTCCCTGATCCCCCGCTCCGCCAGTATCCACGCCCATGGCTATGTCCGGAGACTGAGTGACAATGTTCGCGGAAATTTGAAGCTCGTCGGTGTAGCCGATTTCTTTGTAAACCTGCCGGGCGATTTTGACATAATCCACTTTGCCTTTGGATGTGACTTCTCCGCCGATTACCAATTTGCCGTGCCCGCCGAAAGTTTCCACCGCCACTCGGCTTTTCGGATCCACCGCCAAATAAGCATCCAGAATAGCGTCTGATATCTGGTCGCAGATTTTGTCCGGATGTCCGGAAGTCACGCTCTCAACGGTATAGTTGTCGTTGTGTTTATAAAACATGATAAATCCAGCATAACATAAGATTAATAATTTTGACACCCCGCATACTGGATGTTTTTTGCCGCCAGACGGGCACCCAGCGCGCAAGCCTTTGCGAGAGGAATTCCCCGCCAAAGGCCGAATATCAGGCCGGCGCGGTAAGCATCTCCGGCGCCGGTCGTATCAA
>CAZKWN010000039.1:0-4580 GCA_964556605.1 uncultured Candidatus Saccharibacteria bacterium | reverse complement strand
GCCAAAGCAAAACATTTTTCTATTTGTTTTTTGGAATAAAAATTAATCATTTGCCCGGGGTCAAATATCGCCAGCGCGGTCGAAGCAAGATTTCTAAAGTGAGCGAGATGTTTGTAAATGCTCTCCGGTGTGCCGGGTGAAAAAATGGCTATAGTTACTTTTTTAAGTTCCCGGGCGCTGATGGTTTTAGTGTGTGAAATTTTATCTATTTTTTTATAAGTATTAGGCTCCCATGAAGAAATTTCCTTTCCTTTTTTATCTAAGCCAAGATAGAAGTGCGCGGTCGCGCCCTTCTTGTTTACATGCGCCCGTAAATCAACTCCGCATTTTTTAAGATGCAGGCTATAATCTTTTTCAAAGTCCGGACCAACCAGAGAAAACAGCATTGGTCTGACTCCCAGCTTTCCCAGTTTATAGGCAATATTGCCTCCGGTTCCGCCATAGAAAGTTTTACCAAAAATCGTATCAAAAACTACAGAACCGTTTATCAAAATTTTATTTTGCATAAAAAGTTTTATTTTAGCTGGTTCCCTCCCTCCAGCTATCCATGTATTTTTTCTGTTCTTCGGAAAGAATATCTATTCTAGCTCCGAGACTATGCAACTTTACTGCGGCAATTTTCCTGTCTATAATTTCGGGTAGTATATGCACCGCGTTGTTCAGCTTTCCTTTATTTTCAAGAATAAATTCCGCGGCCAGCGCCTGGTTGGCAAAACTCATATCCATGACGGATGCGGGATGTCCCTCGGCGCTGCCGAGATTGACCAGCCGCCCGCCGGCGAGCACGAATACTTTCCTGCCGTCTTTTAATTCGTAAGATTCAACAAAATCTCGAAGCGTTTTTTTGGTTTTGGTTATTTTACCCAAGCTGACAAGATCTATTTCCACGTCAAAATGCCCGGAGTTAGAAATGATACATCCGTCTTTGATAGTTCTAAAAACTTCTTCTCCGACGACTTTTACATTGCCTGTTACCGTACAAATAAAATCCGCTTCTTTTGCGGCTTGCACCATCGGCATCACTCGGAATCCATCCATTAGAGCTTCCAGGGCTTTTACGGCGTCAATTTCCGTAACTATCACATTTGCTCCCATTCCCCGGGCCCGCATAGCAAGCCCCTTCCCGCACCAACCGTAACCGGCCACGACAAAAACAGAACCGGCAATTAATTTATTGGTGGCTCGGATTATGCCGTCCAGCGTTGACTGGCCGGTGCCGTAACGATTGTCAAAAAAATGCTTGGTCATGGAATCGTTTACCGCGATGACGGGAAAAAGCAGAGCGCCCTCTTTCGCCATGGATTTCAATCTGGTCACGCCGGTGGTGGTTTCTTCGGTGCTTCCAATTATTTTACCGGAGAGCGCCCTTCTGGAAGAATGCAGTTCGGAAACCAAATCAGCTCCGTCGTCCATGGTTATATCCGGCTTCATATCAAGCACGGCATTTAAATGCTCAAAATATTCTTTCTTGCTTTCGCTTTTTTTGGCAAAAACCGGAATTTTAAAATTTTTCACCAGCGCGGCGGCGACGTCATCCTGCGTTGAAAGCGGATTGGAAGCGCACAAGAAAACATTTGCGCCTCCTTCCTTCAATGCAATCATTAAATTTGCAGTCTCAGCGGTCACATGTAAACACGCTCCGATAGTTATATTTTTAAAAGGTTTTCTTTTTTTAAAGTCCGAGGCGATACCCGAAAGTACCGGCATATCCAAGGTAGCCCACTTTATTCTTGCCATCCCCTTATTAGCTAAATTTAAATCTTTAATATCGTATTTCATGATTTGTATCATAGCACTTTTAAGAACTCTTTTTGATATTCCCTGCTGGGGTTTTAGGCGCAGTAGTGGTATTTGCCCCCGCCGGAGTTGCTGACTCCAATTTGAATGACTCTTGCACGCGGGCATCAAGATCGGCCATGCTGTGAAATCCGGTCAGCACATTGTCGTCTATGACCAGAGCCGGAAGCGCGGTATCTTTTATTTTGTAAATCTGAAGCATGGAAGCGACAGCGGAAAGGTCGGTGCTGTAATCAAAAGAATACACGCGCAGATTCGGATATTCCGACCGGAGAGACGAAAGGACTTGGCTCTGGTCGTCGCACAGGCTGCAATTTTTCGCCGTGGTGTAGAAATAAAGGATGAAAGCGGCTTTCTGCCCGCAACGCGCGGAAATTTCTTTGGTCAAAAGATAATCTTTTATTTGCAAAAGAGCGTAATCTTTTTGCAGATAAGACACTTCGCTTGAATTCCCCAGATTGTCTTCGCTCCAGGAAAGCTTGTTGCCGAGCTCCGCCAATTGCGGAGAATAAGTGGAATCAAAATCGGAAATATTCTTGCAGGAGAGCTCGGACAAAAGGGAGAATTGGGTTTCGGAAGAAAGAATATCTATAGAAATGTTGTCTTGGATATTTTTCAGCTGGTTGAGCTTTTGATTGCTGAAATAATTGGATAGATAAATAGCCGAGAGGAAAAGACCAGCGGTAATCAAGAGCACAATTAGATATTTTTTCCAATCAATCATCGCCATGAGGGTTTTCTTTTTAATAAAGTATTATAAGCCGCCTTCATAAGCCAAAACGGGGAGATTATGGTAAAAACAGGGAAAAAACAAAGCATTCCCCATGAAAAGGCCCATTTCCCTTCGGCCATCCTCCTTCCGAAGAGCATTGAAAAGAATACCAGAGCATAAGTGAGCATAAAAAGAAAAAAGAAAGAATGCGTATTGATGAAGAACGGATCAAAAACAAAACCTTTTATGTGAATATTTAAACCAAGAATTTTATAAGCTAATATTTTCGTATAGACATAGTTGCAAAAATTGAAAAGAACACGAATAGAAAGATATCCGATAGCGACGACGGAAGCAATACGGGTAGGCAAAGTGAAAAATGAAAAATTGCCGTATTCTCCCTTGAATAAAACATTTTTGTAATCAATCGTGTTGTTCATAAAACCGAAAATCCAGCGCACCCGCTGGCGATAAAGCTTTTTGACAGTTCCGGGAGTATTGGTGTACACATAGGCATCGTTGCAGTGTTCTATCTTGTAGTGATTCTTCTGCATGCGATACGCGATTTCCATATCTTCTGTGTTGTGTCCGTGGCGATAGCCGCCCAAATCATTAAAAACTTTTTTGCGGAAAATAGTCAGCGGTCCGGGAGTCACATCAATTGCCCCCATAAAATCAAGCATTTTTTTGAAATAAACACCCATAAAGTATTCTGCTTTCTGAGCGCTCTGAAGTATATTCCTGTTGTTGGGAAACACTGTCACCGACGGCGCGACGGCCATAACGCTCGGGTCTTTCTCAAAATAACTCATTAAGCGGACAAGCGATTCAGGATCGGCAAAAGAATCGGCATCCAGACAGCCGAAATAATCGGTATCGGAATTTTGGAGTCCTAGATTGAGCGCTGTGTATTTTCCTCCGTTTTCTTTATGAAAAACTTTTATATTGGAATATTTTGCGAACCGACTGATGACTCGCAGGGTGCTGTCGGTGGACCCGTCGTCCACTAGAAAAATTTGAAGCTTATCTTGAGGGTAATTTAAGTTTAAAAGAGAGCGGACTGTCTTATAGACAGTTTTTTCTTCGTTCCAGCAAGGCACGGTAATCGTGACCTTGGGGTACTTGGAAAGTTTGGTTTCCCCTTTCCTTATAAGTATCTTTTTCCTGTTTTCGAGCAAAGTCACCAGAAAAAAAACCTGCACATAGACAGACACAAAAATAAACAAATAAAGGATAATAGTCCCGATTGAAGTCATTTTATTGGTCTTCATTGTAGCATTTTGGGAGTTAAATGCAAATAAAAAAGAATATGCTACAATGAGAAGAATATGCAAAATAATAACACAAACACAATAGTCAGCGCGATTATCATCGTGGCATTTGTAATCGCCGGCGCGATTTTATTAAGAGGCAGTAAGCCACCCACGCTTCAAAATCTTCAGGCGAACAACAATGGAATTACGGTATCGACGGCAACCTTGGCGCCGGTCAGCGCCCAAGACCGGACTATGGGAAATCCAAACGCAAAAGTAACTATTGTAATGTACGAAGATTTTCAGTGTGTTTTCTGTGGTGCTGTCTCCGGCCTACAACCGGACACTAACGCCGCTATCCAATATTTAAAACAAAAAGTAGATCCAAGTTGGACAGCCTTCATGCCCGTAATTTTGGATTATGTTAAAAACGGAAGCGTGCAATTCGTCTACAGAGATTATCCATTTCTGGGACCTGAGTCTATAGAAGCTGCCGAGGCGGCAAGATGCGCCGGAGACCAGGGAAAATTCTGGGAGTATCACGACTATCTATTTGCCCACCAGACCGGAGAAAACAAAGGAGCTTTTTCTAACCCGAATCTGGAATCCTTCGCGAAAACTCTCGGACTTCAGACTGCCGATTTTAACAAATGCCTTGAAGGAGGAAAATACGCGCAGGCGGTAGCTGATTCTAAAACCGAGGGAGCGAACGCCGGAGTTACAGGCACTCCCAAAGGATTTATTCTTAAAAATGGGGCTCTAGTAAGCACTATTGACGGAGCCGAGCCGGCCACAATGGTAAAACAAAAGATTGACGC
>CAZKWN010000038.1:0-5933 GCA_964556605.1 uncultured Candidatus Saccharibacteria bacterium | reverse complement strand
CCCCCGCCGGGATTCTGTCGACATTCCAAACTATTGCTTGCGTGGAAGGATTATAAGTCAAATCTTCCCCTTTGGGCGAAGCGGAACCCACAAAAGTCATCCAAGACGGAAGGCTGGAGGTAACCTGCGTATTTGAAATACTGTTGGCGGTATTGGAAAGAGTCCAAGTCACAGTATAGGTGGTTGCTTTTCCGACCTGCGGAGGAATCGGACCGGTATTTGTAAAAGGTCCCGAATAGTAAAGAGCTTTGGCGGAAAATCCAACATCGGAAATAATATTTATGGTAGCCGATGAAGAATTGGTTAGGTTGGTCGTGGTAAAGCCTTGAGCTGATTGTTTTCCGGAGACATCAACCTCTATATTAATGGACGGACTGGAAAGAAGACCTCCTGCGGCCGAGAACAAGGAAAGCGGAGATAAGGAAAAGAGTACCGAACCGGAATCGCCCGGATTCACTTGCGTAAATTCGTTTTTGGAATTTTTGTCCCAGGTTATGGTGTTGCTGGACGAATTATAGAAGCCCTGCTGCGCATTTATCGTTTTAGGGTCAAACGCATTTCCGGAAATCTTCGCCACTATCTGCAAATCGCTCACTTGCGTGTCTAAATTATTGGAGTAATGAATCTCAGCATTGATGGGTGTTTTCGTGTCTGTCGCGTATTTCCCTTGTGATACGCCGTTTATAAAAAGATCCGCCTCAACGAAAGGCTTTTCTACTGTGACGGTTTGTTGGATTGAATTAAAAACAACATCAATCGCGGATTTATTGGTGCCCGACTGCGAGCCGCTCGAGATATTGAATGTTTTCTGGTCGCCATTAAAAACTCCGACCATTTGTCCGGATATGGAAATATCGTGTTCCGCCCCGGGGGCAAGGTCGCCCAGATTCCAGACATTGTTGCCGAAGGAAGGCGCCGGCACCGCCGATGTAAATTTAAATCCGATTGGATAATCAATTTTCACAAGAGCTTTAGGAATTACAGTAGTAGAATTAAGGGTCGCTTTCACATTCAAAGTGACAGCCTGATTGGGACTTACGGTGGAGGGAGCGTCAACTGATAGATTTATCGGAGTGGAATTTATCGTTACCAGATAGGGTTCGTCTTTCACAAAAATAGCATTGGATCCCGAGACCCGGTATTCCAGAGAAATTTTTATGCTGCGCGTGCTGCCCTGTTCGCCAAAAAGTACCGGTGCTAAATTTTCTTTGACAACCTCTCCGGCTTGGATTGTCCCTAATGGCTCGCTAAAATTTTCAGTATCAGTCGATGAGTCTCCCGCTCCGCCTTTCGGATATTCCATGATAAGGTCAGCCAGCTGGAGTGGGGAACTATTTTTATTGGTGATTTCCACGACAAGCGGAAGCTCCTGTCCGCCCGCCGTAAAGTTGTTACCAATAATTGAAATATCAATATTGTCATTAGAAACGGTATTACCCCCGATAAAAAACACATAGCCGGCGTATCCCAAAGCCAGAATAAAGACAACCACGGAAAAAACAAAAAACTTTTTAAAAAGAGAAGTTTTCATAAAAAATTTATCCTCATAATTATACCCTGAATCGCTTTTTTCGCCTGTATCCCAGGAATCGAGCACGTCCTTTTTTTGCGAATAATAAAACACATCCCTGTGTTCAATTTTGGTTTTATAATCCTTACTAAAGAGCTTGCCCTTAAGCTCTTCCAGCCTGTTAAGCTTATTTCTGTCTTCCGGCGGCATACTTGAAATTATATCATAAATGCGTTTCTTTCAGGGCTTTGTTTATCTGGTTTAATACTTCCGTTCTTGATTTGGAAACCTCAAATATCAGGTCCGGTTCAAAAGGAGACTTTATAATGTTTTGCAACGCTTCGTCTCCCCCGATGTACCCTAGGTTGTTAAGTATGCGCAGGACAATAATAGCTTCAATATTCCGCAAATCTCCGCCTGCGATTTTCTCCATTCCCGATTTTTCCAAAATGGATAAACCGTTTATCAAATCAGTGAACAAGGCTTCGTTTGGCTCAACGCCGGCAAGCAGTCTTTTTAACAAATTCGCGATATTGAAAAAAACTTGAAAGGTTTCTGAGTTTTGGGAAATTTTCTCCAGCTTGTTTGTCTTGGATGCGCTGGTTACCCGCCAAAAATCACGGCCTTGCACAAGGTCAATTTTTACGTAGGAAAAATCCTGCAAAACAAAGCGGAGCTTTGAAGACATTTTGCGCACTCCCTGCGCGGAAGCGTAAATCATCCCCAAATCGCGGGTGAAAATAGAATAGTACTTTCCGGCTTCGCCGTAATTCTTGCTTCCTAATATTAGACCCTCCGTGTGATATATGTGATGCATTAATTATTTCTCAATTTTTACTTTAAAATTGAGTTCCCCTATTTTGACCAAATCACCATCATTTGCCTTGAATTCAATTTTTGAAACAAGTACGGTTTTTTTCATATCCGCTTCAAATTTTTGAATTAAATTTTTTCCTGCTTCATCGGTTTCAAGAAAGATAGACACGACATCGCTCGGAGTAAGCCCCATCTTTTTTCGCATGTCTTGCAGGGCACGCACAAGCTCGCGATAATCCCCTTCTTGTTTCAATTCCGGAGTAATTTTTACATCCAGCACGACTTCAGTCTCAATATTTTTATTTTCTTTTATTTCTTTGACATTGATTTCATCTTTTATTAAGTCAGTGTATTCGATTCCTAATTCGTAATTCTTAATTTCTAATTGATTTAACGGTTGGCGGACTTTTATGCCTGCTTTCTGGCGAGCTTCGAGCCCAAGAGTTACAATTTCACGAACTTTTTTCATACCATCAAGAATTTGGGTATTTATTTTTTCTCCCTTAGGCCATTCTGCCAAATGCACGCTCTCCGTGTCATTTTCACTTCTTAATTTCAGCCAAATATCTTCGGCTGAAAGCGGAGCAAACGGGGCCATTACTTTTGCAAGGGTTTTTAGTACGTAATATAAAGTTTCTTTCGCTTCTTTGTCTCCATTTTTTATTCTGTCTCGCGAACGCCTCAAATACCAAGTGGAAAGGTCGCCAATAAAGTCGCGGATTGCTCTGGTCGGCTCAAGTAATTTATAATTATCCAGATTTTCCGTTGAAATTTTTATTAATTCATCCAGTCTTGTTAGAATCCACTCATCTAGTATATTTGAGGATTTCCTCCCCCTCTCATTCACAAGGAGAGGGGGTTGGGGGGTGAGGTCTTTTTCTAAATTTTTGTCCCGATATAGTTCATAAAACGCCAGCACGTTGTAAAGCAAGCCGAAGACTTGCTGGTGGAGCAGGGCGACGGTTTTTTCGTCAAAATTTTTAGATTCTCCCGGCTGATTTATGGAATACATCCAAAGGCGAAGTGTGTCCACTCCATATTTATCCATCGCTTCCCATGGGTCAACGATATTGCCGAGAGACTTGGACATTTTTTTACCCTTAGCATCCATCAAATGCCCGAGACAAATAACATTTTTGAATGACTTTCCGCGCCCCATCAATATGCCTACGGCATGCAGAGTATAAAACCATCCTCGCGTTTGGTCTATCGCCTCCGAAATAAAATCCGCCGGGTACCCCGCCCCATCCACCCATTTTTTGTTTTCAAAAGGATAATGGTCTTGAGCAAAAGGCATAGCGCCGGAATCAAGCCATACATCCATCACTTCTTTTGTCCGCACTAAGTTGCCTCCACATTCGCAAGAAAGTTTCACATCATCAATGTAAGGACGATGCAAATCGAGTTCAAAATCTTCGTTGTACGGAATGGGAACAAAATCAAACTTTACGATTTCGTCATTTTTAAAAGAAATATATTTAGTGTTTAAATTATTTGACTCCTCTTTCGCGCTGAGCGCTTCATAGCCAGACAACATGACACGAATCGGATACTCATGGGAGATAATGAGAATATTTTTTCCAGAGTATTTTTTCTCTAAATCTTGAAAAAAACTGAGCATTCTTTTTCTAACTTCTTTTTCTTTTTCCTTTGGAAATTTTATCGTTCCAAATTCCCTTAGTTCTTCATTTGTTATAATTTTATCTTTATTAATACCAAAAACATCAGCCATGACTTCGGCTGTTTGTTTCGTCCTTGTAAAAACAGAAGAGATAATTATATCCGGTTTATCTTTTAAGTTTTTTGCATCTTTTATGAGCTGTTTTCTTCCTTCTTCGGTCAATGCATCATTTTCTTCTCCAACCACCGGGCTCTCTACTTTTTTCTCATTGCAAATAGCTTCCCCATGCCTCATGACGAAATATTTGTTGCCGGACTTTTTTGTTTTTTCTTTTATTTCTTCCAAGCTTCCCATTACTTCAACTTTCTTGCATTCTTCGCAAGTCCACACAGGAAGCGGAGTCCCCCAGTATCGCTCGCGGGATACCGCCCAATCTTTTATCTCGCGAAGCCATTCGCCAAAACGCCCGTCGCGGATATGCGCCGGCTCCCAATTTATATCTTTGTTTTGGGCTATCATCTTCTCTTTTATTTTTGGGTCGGAAACTTTTATATACCAAGAATCCCGCGCATAATAAATGAGGGCAGTGTGGCAACGCCAGCAAAACGGATACGAGTGCTCGTATTTTTCTTTTTTATACAAAAGCCCTCTGTTTGCCAAATCTTTAATGACGTCAACAGCCACTTCTTCATCGCGGACAAATCTGCCTTCAAATATTCCAGTGCCGGCCAGAAATTTCCCGTCCAGTCCGACGAGGTGATGCTTCGGCAAACCAACCTTTGTTCCCAACACGAAATCGTCTTGCCCGTACATGACCGCGGTATGCACCACTCCGGTGCCGTCTTCGGTCGTCACGAAGTCCGCCTCGTAAACCTTGTAAGCTTTTTCCATTTTGTGCTTTTCGGTTTCAAAAATTGTATTCGCTAAAAATGGATAAAGCGGTTCATACTCCAAACCGATTAAATCTTTTCCTAATATGTCATCGTGGATGATTTCAATTTCTTGGTCTTTAAAAACATCGCTAACTCTGTCAGTAGCAAGTATATATAGCTCTGAAACTCCTTTAACTCGAAGAGCTGTATATTTTACTTTTTCTCCGACAGCTAAAGCAACATTACCCGGTAATGTCCAAGGTGTAGTAGTCCATGCCAATATATAAGCAGTCTCTTTAGTAATTTTATCTGCCCCATATTTTTGACCAGGTTTGAGATGAAATTTCACCGTCACCGACAAATCTTTCACGTCTTCATAGCCCTGCGCGAGCTCGTGTGAAGACAGAGCCGTCCCGCATCTCGGGCACCAAGGCACAACTTTATAATCCTTATAAAGCAAATTTTGTTCGTTTATTTTTTTGACAATATTCCAGACAGATTCAATGAAATCATTGTGGTAAGTAACATAAGCATTCTCCTGGTCAGCCCAATAACCTATTCGGTTAGTGAAATTTTTCCATAATCCAACGAACTCCCAGACGCTTTCTCTGCATAATTTATTGAAGGCTGCAATCCCATAGTTTTCAATATCGCTTTTTGATTTAAATCCAAGTTTTTTTTCAATCTGTAATTCCACTGGTAATCCGTGCGTATCCCATCCGCCTTTGCGACGAACATGATAACCACGCATCGTTTTATATCTCGGGATGGCGTCCTTAAAGGAAAAAGGCACCATCGTATGTAAAACCGGCTTAGAGTTCGCCGTTACCGGACCATCGTAAAAAACAAATTCTTCCTTCCCTTCCGTTTGTTTAAGAGATTTATCAAAAATTTTACTTTCCTTCCAAAACTCCAAAACGCGCTCTTCCCTAAGCGCCGCTTCAGATTTTCTTGTAGTGAGCGGAGTCGAACTATTACTTTGTGTCTCATTTCCAGCCATTGTCAGCTGATTTTAGCATAAAGTCTGTGTTTTTACACCTTATTGGTAAATGCGAAAGGGGGTCAGACTAAGCCAACCCCCTTATTCTCAAACGATCTCATCAATCGCTCCTTG
>CAZKWN010000037.1:0-5938 GCA_964556605.1 uncultured Candidatus Saccharibacteria bacterium | reverse complement strand
TCTGGCGGTAATCGGGGAAAATTCCGTCAATTATCCGGGAAGTCAGATAGATGTTTTCGGAAGAGAAGGAAATTTGATTTTTATTGAAACACACCTTTATCAACCCCTGAAATTCACCGAAAACCTTCAGTATCTCCGAAATGTTTTTATAAGGAATGAGAATTCCGGAAATTTCAGGCAGGTCTTTTGTTTTTATTTTCTTTTCAGCCAGCCTGAATGAATCAGTGGAAACAAAAATCAAGTTGCCGTTATCGTCGGTATACATAAAAACACTTGAAATTTCAGGCTTTATGTCTGAAACCGAAGAGCTGTAGAAAACCGATTTTATTCCATCAATTAATTTCTTTGATTCTATATCAAAACTGGCTCCATCAACCATCGGTATCGTGGGAAAATCCTCATTAGGGGTGCTTTTTAATTTTATCTGGCTCTTTTTTGTTTTTATCAGCAGGTTTGCGTCTTTTTCTTCAAGAAAAATGTTTTCGTTTTGAAAAATATTTGAAAATATAGAATTTAATACCGAGCCGGAAATGGCTAAAGTCCCCTCTTTCTCTATTTTTGCGGGGATTTCAATTTCAATACCGAGGCTTAAGTTTGTGGACCTTAATTTTAACGATTTAGAAGACGCAATTAATAAAATAGAATTTAAAACCGGCAGGGTTAAATTTTTACCGGTTATTCTTTCTGTTTGAGATACAGCATTTTTTATTTTTTCAATTGAACATTCCAGTTTCATATATTTGTTTATATCTTATATATATAAATTATTAATAATACTAGTGGTGTGGATAAGTGTATAAGTAAATTTTATATTATTTAATATAATTATTTTTTATTTTTTACGTTTGGTTTAAGGGGAATAACTTTTCTTAATTTTTTTAATATTTTTTTTTAAAATTTAAAAATCATTCTTATCCTTTTTCATTCCCCTCTTTTAAACAGGTTATGAAGTTCATATGAAGTCTATTTAAACATAATTCTTATCTGTTCCAGCTCCTGTAATAATTGCGGATCGTTTTTTAAATCGGTTTTTATTTTTAAACAGGAGTGAATGACTGTGGTATGGTCTTTCCCGCCCAGCTTTTGCCCGATTAACGGATAAGAAACACTGAAATCCTCCCGAAGCAGATACATCACAATCTGCCGAGCTTTGACTATTTCCTTTTTCCTGGTTTTTTCGTAAACAGAATCCTTTTCAAGTTTGTAGTACTCGCTCACTATCTTTACGACATCCGCGATAGCCATGTTCTTTTTCGGCTTCATGTTGTTTTTCAGCAGGTTTTTCACCTCGGCGAGCGTTAAAGGCTTATTTTTAAGGCGATATTGGCAAACGATGAGGTTTAAACTCCCTTCCAATTCACGGATATTCCCCTGCACCGCGCTTGCGACATACTCTATCAAGCCCTCTTCCAGGTCAATATTCAGCTCGCGGAGCTTTACTTTCAGAATTGCCAGGCGGGATTCGTATTCCGGCTCGGATATATCCACAATCATTCCGGCCGCAAAGCGGGATTTCAGGCGGTCGGCCAGCTCCGGAATATAATTCGGGTGCTTGTCTGAAGAAAAGATTATTTGCTTGTTGCTTTCGTAGAAAGTGTTGAAAGTGTGGAAGAGTTCTTCCTGTATTTTTTCCATTTTACCGATGAATTGGATGTCGTCTATGATCAAAAGGTCGTACTTGCGGTATTTTTCTTTAAAAGAGTTCGCTTTGTTGCTTTGAAGAGAGTTTATGAAGTCAGTCGCAAACTTTTCCAGTGTCATATAATGCACTTTTTTGTTCGGATACTTATCTTTAATGGAATTGCCGACCGCCTGAATCAGGTGGGTCTTCCCCAGTCCGGTAGCGCCGTAAATAAAAAACGGATTGTATTTAGTGCCCGGGGAATCTATGATTGCCTGAGCAGCCGCGTAAGCAAGCTCATTGAAAGCTCCAACAATGAAGGAATTAAAATGATAACGAGGGTTTAAGTTGTCTTCCGGGTTTATATACAGGTCTTTTAAGGGCAATTTCTTTTCAAAAGTTTCTTTTGGCGTCAAAATCTCCTCCTTTGTATTCTCCACTTTTGTGATGAGGTATTCTACCGCGCGCATGTTTTCATATTCGTCCGCAATGGTCTTGGTGATGAGTTTGTGATATTTGTTCATGAGCCAGTCGCGGACGAATTCGTTCGGTACGCCTATAAAAATAGTGCCTGTATCCTCCCTTACGATGGATGTGTTTTTAAACCAAGTGCTGAAATTTGCTTTTGAGATGTCCGTTTCAATCTCCGCCAGACAGTTTTTCCAAAGCTGTTTTGTGTCCATAGTTTTCGTATTATATACTATTTATAATTTTGGCAACATCTTTTAAAACTTATTAACTGTGTTGATAAGCTGTGGATAAATAAATTAAGTTCTAGCGACTAGCTTATAGATACCCCTACCCGGCCTCCCCCTACATAGGGGGAGGAGAAAGGAGGGGGTACTAAAAGTTGTAAAATTTCTTATTTTGTTGTAAGCTCTACTCATGTCATTTACATACCAGCCAAAAAAGAGGAAAAGAGCTAAGTCTCACGGATTCTTGGTCAGATCTAGGACCAAAACCGGGAAGCGGGTGCTAAAAAGAAGGCGCCAGAAGGGACGCGCTAAACTTTCAGTTTAAGTTATCAAGTTCGTAAAGTTGAAAGTTTTTAAAGTAATGATCTTTATGAACTTTATAACTTTTTACTTTATAACTACCCAACATGCTCCCCAAAAAGAATAGAGTGAATAAAAAAGAAGTAGATTTAATCTTTAAGCAAGGTAAATTTATAAATTCTCCCAATTTAACCTTCAAATTTATAACCAATTTAGGAAAAGGAAGAAAGATTTCGGTTATCGCGCCCAAAAACATCGCCAAGCTTGCTGTCAAAAGAAATTTATTGAGAAGGCTTGGGTACAATGTCCTGCAAAAACACATTAACCGGTTCCCTGCCGGCATATCGGGGGTTTTTGTTTTTAAAAAATATCAGGAAGATGGCCTAATTATAGAAAACGAAATTGAAAAAATACTTTCTAAAATTAATTGAGTTTTATCAAAAAACGATTTCAATCTTTATAAAACCCACTTGTGTTTTTTTTCCCACCTGTTCCGAATATTCCAAACAAGCTATAGAAAAATACGGAGTGCTGAAAGGAATCTATCTCGGATTCCGTCGCATCCTTCGCTGCCATCCTTGGCAGAAAAATCATATAGATCCCGTAAAATAATACCGACGTCGGACATCAAGAATCCCCGATGTCCGACGTCCGAATTATGTAAATTTTGCTAAAAATTTTGCTTCGGGGTAGAATGAGGCGATAATGATTAGTTACATTTGGAATCTTATTTTATATCATCCATTAATCAACGCCTTGGCCTTTTTGGTATCGGTCATTCCCGGCGGAGATGTCGGAATTGCTGTTATTTTATTGACTATCATAGTGAAATTGGTGCTCTTTCCCCTTTCCCAAAAATCCATTGAAAGCCAGGCGGAGATGAATATCCTTGCGCCCGAGCTTAATAAAATTAAGGCAGGCGGGGCTAGCAAAGAAGAGCAAGCGCGGTTAACCTTTGAACTTTACAAGAAGCACAATACCAATCCTTTTTCCGGCTGTCTTTTGCTTTTAATTCAGCTCCCTATTATTTTCGCTCTCTACTATGTCTTTTACAAAGGAATAAATTTTGAAAGCGGGCTCTATTCTTTTATTCATGCTCCGGCGCACATAAATATGATTTTTCTGGGTATTGTTGATATAAGCAAGAAAAGTTTTGTTTTGGCAATCCTAGCCGGCATATCTCAATATCTTCAGGCTCGTTACATGCCCCAACCCGCACCTTCTGCCGGCGGGACTGCTTCCTTGCAGGATAGTTTTGCAAAAAGCATGAACATGCAGATGAAATATATTTTTCCTTTTCTTATCGTCTTGATTGCTTACCGCATTTCCGGCGCAGTTGCTTTATATTGGATTACGAGTAATCTATTTATGGTTGCTCAGCAGATTTATGTCAAAAGAGAGAAAACCTTCAAGGTTGTTATAAAGTAAAAAAGTTATAAAGTTCATAAAGTAAAAACATATGAATAATACAGAAATACAAAATTTAATAAAAGAATTAATCGAAAAAACCACGGTAAAGTTGAATGGGATTGAAATTACCGAAGACGGCCCTAAAAATATTTTTATTTCCGTGGAAGTTGGCGAGCCGCATTTTTTCATTTCCCGCGACGGCGAAGGACTGCAGGCGCTTAATCACCTTGTCCACAGAATTATTGAAAACAAAACGCTCTCCAGTGTTTCCCCTACCCCGGGAGTAGGGGAAAAGGCCAACTTCGGGCCGCAAATTCTCGTTGACATAAACGGTTTCCAAAAAAGGCGGATAGAAAATGTCCGCGCTATTGCCCACATGATGTCTGAACGGGCAAGGTATTTTAAATCAAGCATTGAAGTTGACCCAATGTCTGCCTTTGAGCGCAGAATCGTTCATGAATTCTTGTCCGACGCGATTGACCTAAAAACCGAATCCATGGGCACAGGCCCGACTCGCCATGTGGTGATAAAATACGTTGGAGGAATCTAATAATACCGACGTCCAACGTCAGGCTCCCTAGACGTTGGACGTCGGTATTACTTCAGCGAAAACTCCCAAAGAAAAGAGTCTTTTTTATTTACAAAAAATAGATAATTTTCAGCAGGGTCTACGGCAAGTTTGATGCCGTCAATATCTTGCCCGCTTATTGTCTCTGGGTCTACGAGCATGGTTGTGTTGCCGGTTTTGACATCTATTTTCCAAATTTGGTCTGAAAAAGATATTTCTCCCTGATACCACGCATCAGGATATTGGTTGGCAATAATTGATTTAGGCACAGCGCAGTAGACTACATCGCTTCCACTCCCCCAAACGCATTTCTCCGGCAGAGTTTTAGCCCCCAGTATGGTTGAAGCATTCGTGCCCGTATTATACACATAGAGATTAAGACTGCCGTTTCCATAAAGAACGAGTTTTCCGTCAGGGCTGGTGAGGGTAGTAAGGCCATTTATCCCGCCCAACACCCGATTAAAATTTTTCCCGCTAGTGTCCATTTTATACATGTATCCCGGAATACCAGACGAAGCTTTGGTGGTCAGGGTAATCATCTTGCTGTTCGGCCACTGCGATAGCCATTCGGTAAATGGAGAGTTGAAAATTTGAACTTTTTTATTGGTTGTTAAGTTGAGAGTGGTGCCCGTCATAGAGTCCCCTTTATTATTTTCAAATAAATAAAACACACTCCCGGCATCGGGAGATACGCTGATACTTTTGATCTCTTCAGGCAGCAAACCACCCTTGATTTCATTGTTCGTAATCGTGTCCGCACCCAGAAGCTCTTTAGGAAGATTGCCTAAGAAGCTCTCAATTGTTTTTCCATCGATATTCAAATATCTCATCGCCGCAGAATTTCCACTATTTCCAAAATACGCGTCATAGACCTTTGGAATTACGGTTGTTGAAAATTGCCCTTCCTGTATATTGTCCGCGAAAGTTTCATAGACATTTCCGGTCGCCTTGGCGACATATCTCAAAGCCAAGACGGATTCAGTCGGAGGCGGAGCGGGCTTTTTAGTGGAAGTCTTTTTTACACCCCCTGAATCCCCCTTCGCAGGGGGAACTGTTAGGATGTTATTGCCCTCCCCTGACAAGGGGAGGGTTAGGGAGGGGTTTGGTGTTATCGGCGTCGGCACAGCGATTAATCTTTCTTTGATAAACATTGTAAAGCCGGCAATAGGCATACTTGATACTTCTTTTAATTTTACAACTACTTGCGCGGGCGGCTGATATCCGGAAACATTAACCGGAGAAGTGTTGGCGGGGGTGGTTGGTTTATTTTTTGGGAAAGGGTTGAATTGCGAGAAGAAATTCGTGCCTCCCCCGCTACCGTTCGTGTTTGCCGGCTGGCGAGAA
>CAZKWN010000036.1:3914-5977 GCA_964556605.1 uncultured Candidatus Saccharibacteria bacterium | reverse complement strand
GCAATACCCGTCTGCCAAGCAGTCCAGGTGACATCCGGAGAGGCGGTATTCCCGGCGCGGACGTCCACCGTGAGCGTCGTATTTGCCGGAGTAGTTGCGGTAAAACCAAGGGTTGTGAAATTAACCGCAGACCCGAGATTCATCACGCTTGAGGTAAAGGTTCCGGAAGATACATAACCCATTAGAGGATAAGAAATAGAAAGAGTTCCATTGGAATCATATGCAGATCCGGCTCCTTGTGTCGTTATCGCATTAGTGAGTGAAGGTGAAATATAGCCGGAGCCGCCGCCGCCGGAATCATCATAGCTACCGCAATCAGTTCCTCCTCCGCCGCCTCCATAATATCCACCGCCTCCTCCGCCGCCGGAGCAGGCATTACCGCTACCTCCTTGGCCGGCAGAGCCGGCTCCGCCATTTCCATCGGCTGCGCCGCCGGCAGATTGAGTACCGCCATTACCGCCATCGGCAGTTTCGCCGGTTAGACCGCCGCCGGCACCGCCGTGAAAATCAGCTGAGCCTCCTCCGCCGCCGCCGGCAACTTCAATAACATTTGGTGTAGAAAAACTTGATGCCGGAGAGAACCATGTCATACCTCCGCCACCAGTCGAATCACCCGGGCTTGCGCCGCCTCCGCCAAAAGCGGAAGACGCGTTAGTTCCGGCTTTTCCGACAGCAAAATGATAAGTTGTCCCGGGAGTAACTGCTAACGTTCCGATACTCAGACCTCCAAAACCGCCATGTCTGCTGCCGCTATAAGACGTTCCTCCGGCTCCTTTCATGTCGACTGTGATGCTCGTCACACCCGCCGGCACTGTCCAGTTCTGCACCGCGCCGGAGTAAGTGTAATTGGTCGTATTGAATACGTTAATCTTGGAAACATTGTTTGAACCAGAGTTCGCCGTCCAAATTGAACCCGTATATGGGTCGAAGGTGAGACCAAAAGGACTAGTACCCACATTGTAAGGCACGCTCGTGCCATCGGCTGGGTTTACTTTAGAAACAGTGTTTGATCCGTAATTCGTAGTCCAAATAGAACCCGTGAAAGGATCAAAGGTGACACCAAAAGGACTGGACCCCACGGTATATTGCGTATTCGTGCCGTTCGTTATGTTTATTTTATAAAGTTTGGATGCGCCGTTCGTTCCCACCCAGATAGAATTCGTGACCGTATCAAAAGCGATTCCTCGGGCATTGGTTCCCGCCGAATATGGCACGGCCCCGCCAGTTGAGACATCTATTTTATCAACACTATTACCTTCGCACGCCACCCACATTGAATTCGTGACCGGATCAAAAGCAAGACTGTCGGGAGCGGAGCACACATTGTAAGTACCAATCGTAGCGCCGGTCGATATGTTCACTTTGGAAACATTATTCGTTGAATAGTTTGCCGTCCAAATTGAATTCGTATGCGGATCAAAAGCAACGCCTTGAGGCTGGCCTCCCACACTGTATGTGCCGGTCGTAGCGCCGTTCGTTACGTTCATTTTGGAAACAGTATTAGAGTTCGTGTTCACTACCCAAATAGAATTCGTAATCGGATCGAATGCCGCAGTGTAAGGATTTGTGCCCACATTGTATGTGCCGGTCGTAGCGCCGGTCGTTGCATTTATTTTTGAAACAGTATTTGAACCTTGGTTTGGAACCCAGATAGAATTGGTTGTTGAATCAAAAGCAGGATTCGTGGGATTAGTTCCTACCGTGTAATCATTTCTCACCGGAGGAATTGCTCCAGTACCCAGATTCACACTCGCCGCAGCGAGTGTTCCTGACACGGCAGTGTTGGTAAGAGTTCCCGCACCAAAATCTGTGTCGGTTGTTTGGGTTGCAGATAATGTTCCTGTCCCGAGCGTAACTCCGCCGGCTCCGGCAACGGTGTTGCTCAACGAAGAATAATTCGTGGTAGTTGGCGGGACGCCGTTGGTCGGAGAGAGAGTGGCTTCTGATGTTCCTCCGGCCCAGCTTGTCTGCGTGAAAGTATATGTCTGCGCATTTGCCATCACCGGGAAAAGCAACTGCCCGGAAATCATTATCAAAACGAAAACAAAAACAGAAACACTTTT
>CAZKWN010000036.1:0-3814 GCA_964556605.1 uncultured Candidatus Saccharibacteria bacterium | reverse complement strand
TGTTTTTGTTTTTAATTTTCATTTGGTTTAAATTTTTTGATAATGTTTTTAATGTTGATAATTTTATTCTAAATCTGTTTTTCATATGACACCAAAACTCCCACAGTCCCGCCCGCGCGGGCAGGTTGGGTGAAATTTTGTCGGGGAGTTTTAGTAACTTATTTTTCCAGTTCATTTTCATTAATTATACCAAGCAAGAAAGAAAAAAAACCCTAAAGTGTTAATAACTTTAAGGGTTTTTTGAAAAAAATTTAATCCGTGAGGTGAATGATTGGAACGATTCGGGGTTTTGTTTTATCCTTTCTTGGAGCTCTTTCCGGCTTGTCTCCGGACTTTATTTGGTTTATTATTTTCTCTATGTCTTCAAGCTGGTAAACTCGGTAGTTGTTGATCGGATGCCGGAGGGCGGTCAGTTTGCCGTCTCTGTCCCAATTGCGAAGAGTTAATTTGGATACATTCAGCATCTCCGATGCCTCTTTTATTGAAATTAATTTCTTGTCCATGCCTAAATTATAAACTACTAAACATTAATAAACAATATCAAGTGTGGATAAATAAGTAGAAAAAAAGTTTGCTAAACATTACTAATTAAAGTAAAATTGTATATATGGCAACAAAGTTAATATATTTCGTAAGACACGGGGAAACAGAAAATAATGCCCTTGGCATCCGTCAGGGACCGGAGGGCTCCCTCACCGAAAAAGGCCGGGCGCAGGCTCTAGCCACCGCCAAGAGGTTCCCAAAAGAAAAAGGTCGCCCGCAAATTATCATCGCCAGCCCATACCAAAGAACGAAAGAAACAGCCCAAATTATCGCGGCTGAACTCCACCTAAAAGTGAAATATTCTCCCCTCTTGACAGAAAGAAGAAACCCTAGCGAGGTAATAGGACACTCCGGAAAAGAGCCGGAAGTCAGGCAAATCATCGACCGCATTGATAACAGCTATCATGCCGACGACCTGCGAATTTCCGATGAAGAAAATTTTACCGACCTCAAAAAGAGAGCGAAAAAATTATTGTCTTACATAAAATGGAGAAGGCAATCAAGAATAATTATGGTTACCCATAAAATTTTCTTGAAGATGGTGGTGTCTTACATGCTCTATGGCGACGCTCTCACCGCTTCGCAATATAATAATTTAAGTTATTTCAATCCGATAGATAACGCGGGTATGGCCATCTGCTCATACACTTCACATTGGTTCAAAAAAGACGAATGGAAAGTTTTGGTGTGGAACGACCTCGCATAGAAAAATAAGCAAAAAAGTTTTTTAAATGCCTTGCGCAGGAGTTTAGAAAATAAAAATGGTATTCCGTTTATTATTTTCTTGAACGACGAGCAGAGCAAAAATTCAGCTGAATTTTATGCGTGCATTTTAAAAACTCTTTTGCTTATTTTTCTTATATATGGCCGACAAAACTCTTTTGCTTCTCTTTTTTTTATTTCGTTTCAAAATTTCTACGCTACAGGATTTCTCCCTTGGATAATACGAACCAGGAAAAGAATAATTGCGACTACGAGAAGGATATGAATAAACCCGCTCACTATATGAAATCCGACAAATCCCAAAACCCAGAGAACCAATAGAATAATTGCGATTGTTATAAGCATAAAAAAATAAATTAACTAATAATTTTTGGAGCCATCCACACGAGCTCCCAGATGTGCCCGTCCAGGTCATTAAAGCTCCGCCCATACATCGTATCCCCTGCCTGCATCTCCGGCACGATGTTTTCCGTAGCGCCCAATTTGAGCGCTTTCTCGGTGAGCTCATCGACCTCCACCTCGCTGTCGCAAGAAAGGCAGATTGCGCACTCTGATATTTTGTGGGCATCTATGATTTCCCTTTTGGTAAACTTCCGAAAAAAAGCTTCATTGATAATCAGCGCAAAAATATTTTCATTAATAACTACGCAAATCGCATTCTTGTCGGTAAACTCCTGTTTGATGGTAAAGCCCAGCCCCGTGAAAAACTTCTTTGCTTTCTCCAGATTCTTCGTCCCCAGATTCACAAATACATTTTTTGCCATAGTTCTTGCTTTGAGATTAATTTGATAATGTGCTTATTCCATTATCAAATAGCGAGATGAAGCAAAGATGAAGTCATCTTGGCGCCTTCATTTGTTATTCGCCTATTCGCGCGAATTAGAGATTAGCGGTTTAGGTAAGTGACCGTAAACTGCAAAGTTGTCGCAAACGCCACCCAGAGGAGATATGGGATTTGCATATAGGCAACCCAAGGCGCATAAGGAAATATTGCAATCATCGCCCAAACGAGCGTGCTTAAAACGAGGATGATATCCAATGCCGCCAGCAGATTATTTTTCAGGCCAAACTGGATAGAGGTGAAAATAAAATTAAAAAAGAGATTTAGAATAAATGGCGCAGCGACGATAAAAGGTATTCCTGCCTCGCCGGCAGGCAGGCCCTTCGCTATCGCCATCAAAAGAACTTTGCCGAAAGAAATAAAAATCAAAACATACAGCACCGTCCACACCGGCCCAAAGAGCCACGATGGCGGAGCCCACTTCGGCTTCTTAAGTTGTGAGTACCAGTTGTATGCATTGTTCATAATTTTGTTATTCGCCTATTCGCGCGAATTAGAGATTAGATTATTAAAAGATTACATAATTGATAATAGTTTAGAAACTAATGGATTTTGGTTTCCTGATAAGGAATAGAGCATCGTGAGGCTTTCCTGCTCTTTTTCCAAAATGTCAGTATTGGAGAGAATCATCAGATGCTTTGACGTCGCCTTGAAGGAAAGTTTTATCGCCCGGGCAATCTCCCCCACCGAAGCACGGCCGGATTTTTTTATAAATTTGAGAATAGCAATTCGGCGCTTATTGGCCAGCGCTTTCAAAACTTTTTCAAGTTCCTTTTCGCTCATGTTTATAGTATATCAACAAACGAGGAGCATGGGCAAATTAATTTACATAATATTAAGTCGCGCAACGCCACTATTCGCCTATTCGCGCGAATTAGAGATTAGATTGGTTGAGGGTTAAATGATTTGGGGGTAAATAATAAGGATTTATAAATCCTGCCAAATTTCTAAGGCTTCATCCCCTTCTAGCCCGGTTTCATCTTTAAATTCCTGAAGTTCTTCCGCTTCGTCTAAACTTAAATCATTTTCTTTAGCTTGTTCAAATGTTTCGGAGTCCATGGGTTATTGAAAAATTTTATGTAGTAATATTAAAAAATTCTTCTCCATATAAATCCTTTATTTTTATGTTTATTTGTTCAACTAGAGATGAGAATAGTTTTAAAAATACTTCCGTTGCCCTTAAGTAGTCATTCTCTTTAAGTTTCACATTGGTACCAATTTGATAACTTTTTGCAAATCTTGTATTTCTTACTTGTCTCAAATACGCCTCATCAATTTTTGAGAAGGAATGAACTATGACATGTCTAAGTGCTTGATATTTTATTATGTTATCTTTTGTATCGTCATCTAATTTTATATCTATTTTTATATATTCTTTAAAAAAGCGAAGTGTACTTTGTAAATCCTGAAAATTAAATTCTGTACTTAGTGATTCCATTATTAATTCTCCTAATGTTGGGAATTTATAACTCAATACACCAACTTCAAAAACAATTTTTTTATCTTCTTTTGGCCATAAAATAATTTCATGGTACTCATTGACTAAAGTAACAACTAAATCAATCAATGATGATTCCAAATTTGATACCAGGAGAACATTCGCTTGATTGTAAATAACTTCGTACTTATTTTTTAAACTCGGATGATCTTTTATTTTTTCAACTTCGCCAATGATTCTATCTAATTTGGTTTTGTATACTAAAAAAC
>CAZKWN010000035.1:0-6190 GCA_964556605.1 uncultured Candidatus Saccharibacteria bacterium | reverse complement strand
GGTTATCGTAAGGAAGTCTACATACATAGCGCGCTTTTTGGTTTAAATTAAAAAATTCTTAAGCGAGCCAAATATTTTTTAATCGAGTTCCTTTGTTTTGGAAGAAAGTCGGAAAAGTCTTTCCCCTATCCCGATAATATTATGCCTCGTCTTATATATCGGAAGTCTATAAGAGAGACACCAACTCTGGCTTACGCGAAAGCTGGAGCAAAAGCGAAGGCCTCTTTACCGAAGTAAGGAGAAACCATTGCCATTGCCTTAGAAGTCAATTTTGCAATTAACATTTGAGCGAATTTTTACGAGATTGCGCTCATTCTCGGTATGCATCGATGCCGACAGGCCAACTGTCTATGCCTTGCATCCCCAAATATTCTAAAAGAAATTACTATTTCTTTCATCTGTCAATGATCCTTTATATCTCTTCGAATCTCGCGATCTGTGTCGCGTTTTTTTATAGTCTCGCGCTTATCAAATTTCTTCTTGCCTTTTACCAAAGCAATCTCCAATTTGATTTTTCTGCCCTTATTATACACCGAAATAGGCACTATTGTCAAACTTTTATTTTTCTCGCTTCCGGCTAGCTCTGCGATTTCCTTTTTAGTCAGTAAGAGTTTTCTGTTGCGGAGCGGATCATAGTCCTTAGACGCATTTTTAGGCTGGTATGGCGGTATATTCGCGTTGATTAAAAAAGCTTCCCCTCCCCGGATAATGACAAAAGCTCCTTCAAGCGACATTTGGCCCCCGCGCACAGACTTTACTTCCGAGCCCAAAAGCTCAATACCCGTCTCGTATTTTTCCAAGAATTCGTAATTAAACCGCGCTTTTCTGTTTTCCGCATAATGAGCCATAAATTAATCCTAGCATAAATTTCATTTTTAATTCACTTTTAATGTTTATTGTGCTATTATATCTCGATGGATTTTAATTTTCTTAACCCAAAAGAACCCCAAGATAAAGGCAAAAAGAAGAAACAGCCGACGAAATGGGGAGGCAGTATCGCCGGGGCGGTACTTTTCTTCATGCTCATTACGGGGCTTTATTTAATCATCACCGGAAGTGGCACGCCGACTCCCCAGGTTTCAATCTCCGATTTGGCGAAAAGTGTGGAAGCGGGGGACGTAAAAACTATCGTGGTTCAGGGCGACCAGCTGACCGTCACTTATCAAAACGGAGACGTGAAGGACGCTAAAAAAGAAGTTGGTCTGGCTCTCTCGCAGACACTTTTTAATTACGTAGTTCCGAATACTGCCATCGCGAAAACAGATATCCAAATAAGAGATGAAAGCGGATTTTCTTACTGGCTGGTGAATATCCTTCCTTGGCTTTTGCCGTTAGCTTTTATTTTGATTTTCTTCTGGTATTTATCCCGGCAAGTGAAAGGCGCCGGCATGCAGGCATTTACCTTCGGTCAATCCAAAGCGCGTATCACCGATCCGAACGACAAAAACAACCGGGTAACCTTTAAAGATGTGGCCGGATGCAAAGAAGCCAAAGAGGAACTTAAAGAAATTGTGGACTTTCTAAAAAGTCCGAAAAAGTTTCTGGACATCGGAGCCAGGATTCCGAAAGGCGTCATTTTAACCGGCGCTCCCGGCACGGGCAAGACTTTGCTCGCGCGGGCGGTGGCCGGCGAAGCCAGCGTCCCATTCTTCCATTTATCGGGTAGCGAATTCGTGGAGATGTTTGTCGGCGTCGGAGCTTCCCGCGTACGGGATCTTTTTAAAATGGCTAAAAAATCAGCACCCGCAATTATCTTCGTGGACGAAATAGACGCCATTGGGCGTACCCGCGGAGGGGGATTCGGCGGAGGAAACGACGAACGGGAGCAAACCCTGAACCAGATTCTGGTGGAAATGGACGGCTTTGAGCCGAACGATAAAGTGATTGTAATGGCGGCGACCAACCGCCCGGACGTGCTCGACCCGGCGCTTATCCGCCCTGGGCGTTTTGACCGAAAAGTTCTCCTTGATTTGCCGGATCGCCTGGACCGTGAAGAAATACTCAAAATTCACGCACTCCGAAAGCCGCTGGCCGAGGATATTAATTTGAAATTGATTGCCGAACGCACTCCGGGCTTTTCCGGCGCGGACTTGTATTCTCTGATGAACGAAGGCGCTATCTTGGCGGCCCGCGAGAACCGCAAAAAAGTTTTCCAGTTTGATTTAATTCGCGCGATTGAGAAAGTCATGCTCGGGCCCGAGCGCAAAAGCCACTTGCTTTCCAAAAAAGAAAAAGAAATCACGGCGTATCATGAAGCCGGCCATGCAATCGTGGCTTCAGTGCTTCCGCACGCCGATCCGGTCCACAAAGTTTCCATTATCGCGCGTGGTAACGCCGGAGGATACACATTGAAACTGCCTCTTGAAGAACGCCGTCTCCAGTCCAAAAAAGAATTTATCGATGACATTGCCATGTCGCTCGGCGGATATGTTGCCGAGCAGATGACTTTTGGCGATATAACGACCGGACCATCCTCCGACTTGCAGGTGGCGACGGGTTTGGCGCGCGCCATGGTGACGCGCTGGGGCATGTCGGATGTTATCGGCCCGATTGCTTTGGTTGACTCCGGAGGCCGGCCTCAATACGGCGAGATAGCGGAAAGAGAATTCTCGGAAACTGTTTCCACCAAAGTTGACTCGGAAGTTTCCAGAATAATAAACGACGGACTGAAAACCGCCGAAAGAGTTTTGACTGAATACAAAAAAGCTTTTACCGCAATCGCGCAAAGACTGATAGAAGTGGAAACGATAGAGCAGGAGGACTATGAAAAAATCTTGGTTGCCCACGGAATACTTTTAAAGAAAAAAGAAATTTTTGCTCCCGTTGAGGCTTAATCTATTTTTATTGTTTTTCTGATAAAAATGAGTTAATGTTTAAGGGCGGCAACTCCGTCCTTAGCTCAGTTGGTTAGAGCATCGAGCTTATACCTCGAGGGTCCTTGGTTCGAATCCAAGAGGACGGACACGAAGAAGTAATTTTCTAAATCAGATATTTTAATTTCGAACTTTTCTTCACGTTATTTTCACAAAGAGCTGGTTCAATTAGCGTGTTTCAAGTGTTTTCCGGACATCTTTTATAGTATTCAACACTAGAGACAATATTACAAATTTAGTCAATATCTTTCATTTTTTAGAAACACCAAAGATAAGAAAAATTTTAGTGAAAAAAGACCTATTTTTAAACTCAAAAACTGTTGTCCGTCCAACCTGTCTTGTTTTATTTTATTCCGCGTTGTCTAACGTAATTTTTCCGTTAATTAGTAGAAAAACCGGGGTTATCCCCTATACACAAGGGGGCTGGTCTCGTGTATAATGATTGTCCATGGAAACAAGCAAAAAAAATTACTTTAAATTTTCCGTCGGTCTCATTTTGTGTTTGCTTGTTCGCCTAATCCCATTCCGCGCCCCGAATGTTGAGCCGATCATGGCGACAACGATGCCTTTTTCCCGCGCTTATGGAGCGTTTGCCGGAGCCTCTTTTGCTGTTTTGAGTATTTTGCTTTACGATATTGCCACCAGAACGCTCGGAGTGCAGACATTTTTTACCATACTTGCCTATGGGATAGTCGGAGTATGGTCTGCCAGTTATTTTTCCGCCAAAGGCGGATCCGCCTCTGGCGGAAAGAATGATAATAACAATGTATGGGGATATGTGCGTTTCGCGATTATTGGAACGCTCTTTTTTGACGCAGTTACTGGCTTGACCGTCGGTCCGCTCTTCTTTCATCAATCATTTTTTCAATCTCTCATCGGGCAAATTCCTTTTACGGCGCTTCACTTGATAGGGAATGTCGTTCTTGCTTTCATTTTATCGCCCGCGATTTATAAAATCCTTATCAAAAAGAAGGAAAAAGAATCCTCATCCTTCATCGGCATCATTAATCCTAAAATAATTTAAATAAAATGAAAACAAAAACAAAGGCAAGTGAAAAAATTTCGAAAAGCGAACTTAAAAAAATAAAATCAATCCGAAGAAGAACCGGCGAAGTTGTTTCGTTTGACCTTGAAAGAGTCGCCCGGGCTGTTTTCAAAGCTTTTGAGGTTTCCGGGGAGGGGGGAGAAGCGGAGTCGCACGTCGTAGCCAATAGCGTTTTCAAAAAACTTCTCGATTTTCAATCTGAGCTGGTTAAATTAAATAAAGGAGCAAAATTTTTACCGACGGTGGAGATGGTCCAGGATTTTGTGGAAAAAGAATTAATGAATATCGGTTTCACCGATACGGCGAAAAAATATATTCTCTACCGCAACAAGCGTTCGGAATTAAGAAAGGCTTTTGGTCCGATTCCCGAAGCGGTGAGAGCTGCAGTGGAGGAATCGAGCAAATATTTTTATAGCCCTTACTCCGAATACATCTTCTATCAATTCTATTCGCGATGGGTTCCTGAACTGGGCCGCCGCGAGACCTGGATTGAGGCGGTGGACCGTTATATGTCCTATATGAAAGAAAACATGGGTGATAAACTTACTGCCAAGGAGTATAGTGATGTCCGGGAAGCCGTTTTAAATCAAGATATTTGCCCGTCTATGCGTCTTTTATGGTCCGCAGGTAAAGCTTGCCGTAATTCGAATGTTTGGGCCTACAATTGCTCCTATTTAGCTCCGACTTGCCCTCAGGATTTGGGAGAAATTATGTATATTTCAATGTGCGGAGCAGGGCTTGGTTTCGCGGTTGAATGGGAGAATGTCCAGAAATTTCCGCAGATTAAAAAGCAAACCGCAGAAAAACCGCTTGTTCATGTCGTTGGCGACACCAAAGAAGGCTGGGCAGACGCTTTTGTTCTTGGCCTTGAATCCTGGTTTGACGGCAAGGATGTGAAATTTGATTATTCCGCAATTAGACCGGCCGGAGCGCGATTGGAAGTTGCCGGAGGCAAAGCATCCGGCCCGCAGCCGCTCCAGGACTTGATGGAATTCGCCAGAAGAAAAATTTTATCTAAGCAAGGCCGCCGTTTGTCTAATCTGGATATGCATGACATCATCTGTCAGATTGGAATGATCGTGGTAGCCGGAGGCGTTAGGCGCAGCGCACTTATTTCTCTCTCCGAATTGGATGACACCGAAATGCGGGATGCCAAGAAAGGCCAATTTTATTTAACCGAAGGTCAGCGCGCGATGGCGAACAATTCGGCTGTCTATAATGGGAAGCCGAGCGCTGAAGAATTTCTGGATGAATGGACCGCTTTGGTAAAATCCCGCTCCGGCGAGCGCGGAATTTTTAACCGCCAAGGACTCGAGAAACAAGTTCCGGCCCGCAGATGGGCAGCTATCAAAAGCGAAAGACAGATGGGAATGAATCCTTGCGGAGAAATTTATCTTCGTTCCAAACAGTTCTGCAATCTTACCAGCATAGTTGTCCGTCCGCATGATACGGTCGCAACTTTGAAAAGAAAAATGGAATTGGCGACTCTGCTCGGAACTTACCAGTCAACTTTGACCAATTTCGGCTACCTTTCCAAGAAATGGAAAGAGAATTGCGAGGCGGAAAGATTGCTGGGAGTTTCCTTGACCGGCTATTATGACAATCCGATTATCCGGGAAGACAAAGTGCTTGATACTTTGAAAGCTTATTCCATAGAAGTAAATAAAAAATACGCGAAGCGCTTCGGCATCAATGCTTCGACTGCCATCACTTGCGTAAAGCCCCACGGCAATTCCGGGCAGCTTTTGGGGGTCGGTTCAGGCATGCATCCTTGGTTTGCTCCATATTTTATACGACGAGTGCGCATTTCCCATACCGACACATTGCTTCAAATGGCTCGCGACCAGGGGGTGCCTTGCGTGCCGGAAGTCGGCCAAAGCGAGGCAACTGCAACAACTTATGTTTTGGAATTTCCTGTCAAAGCGCCCGAGGGAGCAATTTTCAAAGACGAAGTTTCCGCTCTGGACCTGATGAAAGAATGGAAACGGCTCAAGGAACATTTTGTGGAACACAATCCGTCAGCGACTATTTACGTCGGTCCGGATGAATGGATGGCTGTCGGCAATTTCGTCTACGAAAACTGGGATTGGATTGGCGGACTTTCTTTCCTTCCTCGTTCCGAACACGTTTACAAACTGGCTCCTTATGAGGCAATTACCAAAGAAGAATACGAAAGGCGCACGAAAGCTATCGGCAAAATTGATTTCTCAAAACTTTCTCAGTATGAGGTTACCGACAATACAGTCGGCGCAAAAGAACTCGCTTGTGTTTC
>CAZKWN010000034.1:0-6460 GCA_964556605.1 uncultured Candidatus Saccharibacteria bacterium | reverse complement strand
TGAGAACGAGCAAGAGCTCGGCTGGCACCAAAACAAATAATCCCAGGTAGGTGCCAAAGTATGGTGACGAAGGATCGAAACCGCCGGGCGGAAAAATGAGTGCCCTTGTTTTTGGTGTTCGCCGTAGGAGGTCTGTGTCGATTGTAGATTCCCTGACACCAGTAACTATCCTCGTATTGAAAAGGCTGCCAAGATTAAGTTGTCGGTTTCTCTCGAAAAATTCCTGAATCTCGAGATCCATGTTATTTCAAGACCCCCTTCCGGAAGTTGACATATTTAATAATAAATATGAAGTATTTTAAACAATATGTCAATTAATTTTTTAAACATGCTCAATTTTTAATTTCCGATTAGTTATATATAAATATTCTGTGCTACAATACACATACCATGGAACCGAATTTAACGGAAAAAAATGCACCGGTATTGCCACCCGTATCTTTTTCCGGAGTTTGCTCCGTCTGCCATCAGGCAATACTCCCTCAATATTATTTCTGTCCGAATTGCGGCGCGAAAATAAATTCGGCTCCGCTTTCCACGACCGCCCAAACGCAGGCGTGGATATATGCTTTCAGCATTATCCTGCCGATGATTTGCTTTATCTTCGTGACAAAGTGGCCGGGAATAAAATATTACAAGTCAAACGACCAGAAAACGCACCGAATCGGGCAATTTGCATGGGCGCTCCTGATAATTTCCACCATTTTGACCATCGGGCTTGTATACGTTTGGACGGAGCAGATGATTCAATCGTCAATCAACAGCATTAATACTGACTTTAGCGGATTATGATTTTTTAAGTAATGATTAAAAAAATTTGGATTTTTTCGGCAGTCTTGGTATTCTTTTTTATTTTATTTTTTGGCGCCTCTGGATTTTTTAGCAATACCATAAGTTACCCGCCTAGACTCAGCGAGGCTGGTCAGAAAACCAGCCAATCGGCAACTGTCGCTCCGGTTCAAACTCAAATCAAACCTATCCCGACTCCGCTCCTGATTCCGCCTCTGAATATTGCGCTCTATGATGAAAAATTGCTGGAGTTGGCAAACAATCCGCCCGACCCGATTGTTTATCAAACTGTTAAAACTATTACTCAAAACTCAAAAGGCAAATCCATCACAACAATCACCAGAGTCCCGCTCTCTCCGCAGCCGGTTAAATTGCATTTTTGGCCGGTAAAAACCGTCTATCCAAATGCCGGCGCGATTTTACCTTTTTCCCGTATCGTAGCTTATTACGGCAATTTATACTCAACCAAAATGGGAGTGCTGGGGCAATATCCGGAAGCGCAAGTGCTCTCAATGCTGGAAGCGGAAGTAAAAAAATGGGCTGTTGCCGACCCCGGAACTCCCGTCATTCCGGCGCTTCACTATATTGCTGTCGTTGCGCAGGGGAGCCCGGGGGCGAGCGGAATGTATCGGGCGCGAATGCCGGACTCGGAGATAGACAAAGTCATAGCCATGGCGGCCAAAATAAACGCGATTGTTTTTCTGGATGTGCAGGTCGGGCTTTCCAATGTGCAGACAGAAGTCCCTCTGCTTGAAAAATATTTAAAAATGCCGAATGTTCATCTGGCGATTGATCCGGAGTTTTCCATGAAGACCGGCGTGCGCCCCGGAAAAGTCATCGGCACCTTTAACGCGTCCGATATAAATTTTGCTTCAAATTATTTAGCCAACCTGGTGCGGGAAAATAATTTGACGCCAAAAATTCTCATAGTTCACCGCTTTACGGAAGACATGGTGACGAACTACAAACAGATTAAAACAATGCCAGAAGTGCAGATTGTGATGAATATGGACGGCTGGGGATTTGCCGCCAAGAAGGTGAATACTTATCAGCAATTTATCTACAAAGAGCCTGTGCAGTTTACCGGTTTTAAATTGTTCTATAAAAATGATGTCCTGACTCCGGGGTCCGTGATGATGACGCCGGCGGAGCTTCTGAAACTAAACCCCCAGCCGATATATATACAGTATCAATAAATTTTTATATAATTATTTTATGGATTCCCTAGAAGAAAAAAAGTTTTCCATCGTGGCTCGGGTGAAAAGTGTTACACACGCGTGGCGTGGTGTTAGTATTTTTTTTAAAACAACTCACAATGCTTGGGTCCAGAGCTTCTTTTTTTTGTTGGAGATATTTTTAGCTGTTATTTTTCGCATTTCAAGCATAGAATGGATTCTCATTATTCTTACTGCAGGTCTTTTGCTTGTCGCAGAAGCATTCAACACAGCCATTGAAATAGATATTGATTTAACTTCGCCAGAATACCATCCTTACGCGAGGGATACAAAAGATGTAGCTGCTGGAGCTGTATTGCTCATGGCGACGCTCGCCACCATCGTTGCTCTCATCATTTTTCTGCCGAAGATTTTATAATTGACAAAAATATATTTTAAGCGCAGTGTTTTAGATGGGAAGTTAAGACTTTGTCACTGAAGAGGAGGGAGCAATGGATGCGAAAACAGTTTTACAACTTGCATACATTCTACACCTTCCCTTAGATCAGGCATGGTTCTATGCTTTGCATCCTGAGAATATGTCTGACGAGGGTAAGAGTACGGATGATATTGTTGCCTCTCCCAACACTCTTTCTGTTGGGGAGGCATTAGATGTTGCAGAATTGGAAAGAATGTTTGTGTTGAATTAGGCCTTGGCCGCGCGCGTCACTCTGTGATTCACGCGGTCGTTTTTATTCGGGTTTATTTCTAAAAATTATGATATTGATATAAATATATTTTTGGTATATAAATTTAATGGGGAGGCACTATGCGTAATATGTTCTTTAGTAAACCCTCCAGGGGGTTGCAGGTAATGACTGAGTTTAGTGCTCATTCTCTCGGAGAGGCACGAGTGGAAGATAAAAAGCTCGGAGGAGAAAGGTTGTTACTGGAAATCCCTCCCGATGTGAAAGATGTCAAATTTGTATTTTCTTCGGGAAAGGAGGTTTCAATATCGACAGACTCAGACGCGATGTTGCTCGTCGCTCCAACACAAAAAGGATTAGTCACCCCTCCCGCAGAGAGTCTTTCCGCGCGGTGGCGTGACGCGGAATCCTGGTTAGCCTAACTTGTTTTGTACATCTCTTCGGCCACGCTTTCCCCATGGGATCGCGTGGCCATATTTCGTCTTGCTCAAATCTTCATAAATTGATATTATAAATATACATATGAGCGACAATAAAAATGTAAAGATTTTTGTTTCTGTTATAGTTATTTTAATTTTAGGAACGATTGCAACTGTTTTAATTCAATCAAAAAACAGCGTTCCGGCTGGACCCGGTAAATATGATGACTTTGCAACTTGCCTGAAAGACAAGGGTTTGGTATTTTACGGAGCCTTTTGGTGTCCGCATTGCCAGGCGCAAAAGAAGCTCTTTGGTTCATCCGCAAAGTTTCTGCCTTATGTGGAATGTTCTACGCCGGACGCTTCAGGGCAAACGCAGGCATGCATAGATAAAAAAATACAAAGTTATCCGACATGGGAGCTTCCGGATGGAACTATAATCCCCGACGATTCTACCAACGGAGCCGGGGTTACGCTTCAAACACTGGCCGCAAAGTCCGGCTGTGTTTTGCCTCAATAAATAAAATGAACGCGAATGCTATACAAGATTTAAATGTTTTCCTTGGGTCGGGGGTTATTGTCACCCAGATTCTTTGTGTTGTTGCTATTTTCTTACTTTTTTTCGGGCCGAAGAAAAATTTCTATCTTGATTTTATCGATAAACACTTTTTAGTGCTTGGTTTCTTGATTTCTTTCATCTCTTCGTTCTTTCCTTTGGTTTACTCGGAGATTATTCATTTCCTTCCTTGTTATTTGTGTTGGTGGCAGAGAGTTTTTATGTTTCCGCTAGTCTTGATGTTTGGAGTGGCTCTTTGGGATAAAGATAGAAAAGTTGTACGCTATGCCTTGCCCCTCCTTTGTGTCGGCACTTTGATTTCCGTTTATCATAATTTTTTCTACTACTTCGGAGAAACTTCAAATTTGCCTTGTGACGCCTCGGGGGTATCCTGCTATCAGCATATAGTTTCCGAATTTGGAGGTTATATTTCAATTCCGATGATGGCACTGACGGCTTTTCTATCTCTTTTGACTCTGTTGGCGATCGCTCATTTTTATGGAAAGAACAACATAGATTAGATTATTAGTTAAGCATTGCTCAAAGAAAATCAAACTTTCCTGCGTTAGGTCATAAGGATAATGCTCTTGGAAAGTTTATTTTCTTCTCGCAATATATAATTATATGGGAAAAGGAAACAACGCATATAGAAAGGATGTGAAAAAGCCAAAAAAGGCAAAGAAGAAATAGTTCAAAGAATCCTCCGACTTAAACGGGGGATTTTTTGTTTAAATTTAAAAGAATGCTACAATTTAAAAAATGGAAAATAATCCTCAAATTTTAATTATTGACCTCGGTTCCCAGTACACCCAAATCATCAGGCGCAGTCTGCGCTATTTGGGCTTTCGCTCAATTATCCTTTCCCCGGAAGAGTTTGCAGACGTTGGACGTCTGTATGACAGACGTCCAACGTCTGCATCAAATTTGAATGGAATTATTCTTTCCGGCGGGAGCGCGAGTGTCTATGAACAGGGCGCGCCGAAAATTCCGAAAGAAATTTTAAATTTGGGTGTGCCGATTTTGGGCATTTGTTACGGCATGCAATGGCTCGCATATATAAATGACGAGAGTTCAGTGCATAAAGTAAAAGAAGGGAAATCATATGGGCCGGTGGAAGTGTCTTTGGAAAAAAGCGAACTCTTTGAAAATTTAACGGAAAAAAACAACGGCAAAATAAATGCTTGGTCTAGCCACGGAGATTCGGTGAAGCATGCGCCCAAGGGTTTCAGCGTGATTGCCACATCTAAAGACGGCAGTGTGATAGAAGCGATGGAGTGCGTGCCGAAAAAGCTTTACGCCGTGCAGTTTCATCCGGAAGTAGAGCAAACCGAAGATGAAAATATTATTTTAAACAATTTTGCCGAGAAAATCTGCGGTTGCGTGAAGGACTATGACAAAAAAAATGTAATAGAGGAAATAAGAGAAAATACTAAAAAGATACTTGGCTCCGGCACGGCTATTATCGGCGTCTCCGGCGGGGTGGACTCCACGACGCTGGCTGCCATACTCGCGCCCGCGCTAGGGCATCAGCTGAAAGCTTTCATGATCGATACCGGCGGGATGCGCAAAGATGAGATTGAAAAAGTAAAAGAAATCGCGAAAAAAGCCGGCATAAATCTGGAGGTAATAGATAAATATAAAAATAAATTTGTGGAAAGCGTGGGGCATAGTATTGATGCCGAAGAAAAGCGCGCGCATTTTCGCCAAGTTTACGGAGAGGTTTTCAAGGATGTGGCGAAATCTTACGGCGCAACGCATATGATTCAGGGAACGCTCGCGACCGACCTGATAGAGTCCGGCAGCGCGGGGAAGTCGGCGCTTATCAAAACGCACCACAATGTTGATTTGAATTTGGGGCTCAAAGAAATAATGCCTCTGGCGGACTTTTTTAAATTTGAAGTACGGGAATTTGCCCGCGAGTTCGGGCTGGAAGAATTATTGGCGGGCAGACAGCCGTTCCCGGGACCGGGGCTTTATTTGCGGGTTGTCGGAGTGCCGGTGACGGCGGAACTGCTGGAAATTGTGCGCGAGGCAGACCACGAAGTCACTCAAATTCTTAAAAAAAATAATGTATACGATAAAATTTCCCAGACGATTGTGGCTCTCCTCGGAGTGAATACTGTCGGCGTGAAAGGCGACGGAAGAGTATACGGGTATTCTCTTGTTGTGCGTACCGTGGAAACCGTTGATTTTATGACCGTGAAGGGCTTTTATTTAAGTGAAGAAATTTGCGAAGAAATTACGAGCGCGCTGGTAAGGCATCCAAAGATTGTCAGGGTATTTTTTGACTGGACGACAAAACCTCCGGCAACGACGGAATTTGAATAAAAAGAGACGTCGGACGTCTTGGAATCTTGACGTCCGACGTCTCTGGTATAATATATTGATATGCCAAATAAAGAAATAAAGCAACACATTAAAGAGCAAACGACCGGTTATATAACAGCGGCCTTGGGGCTCGTGGCCGGCCTTGCCTGGAACGATGCGATTAAAACCCTGATAAGCACTTTGTTGCCTCTTTCTAAAACGGGAATTATCGCTCAATTTATCTACGCTATTGTTGTAACACTGGTAGTTGTTTTAATCAGCCGGGCTATCTTAAGACCGTCCGAGGATACTGAGAAATAAGACGTCGGACGTCTGGGATTTTGACGTCCGACGTCTAAAAAAATGTTGGCATTTACTAAAAAAGAAAAAATTCTACTGAAGAAACTAAACACTCCCGCCAAAGTGCAGGATTTTCTAAACGAACTTAAATTTAATTTTGAAGAAAAAGAAGAAACGCTGAAATCTCCGATTTTAACCTTAAGAGCACGAAGAGACCATTGTTTTGAG
>CAZKWN010000033.1:0-6529 GCA_964556605.1 uncultured Candidatus Saccharibacteria bacterium | reverse complement strand
TCCGAAAGGCGTAGTGAAAAAGCCAAAAGGGGAGAAAGCCGTCCTGAATTTCCTGTTGGGCGTTTATAAAAAGCCGGAGCTGGAAACTATCAAAAAACTTTCCAAAAAAGTCGCCGAGGCTGTGGAAATGATATTCAACGAGAGCAAAGAAAAAGCGATGAGTTTGTATAATTAGAACGCTGCGAAAAGTTGACAATTTTCCATTAAATACATATAATCCGAAACGGACTCAAATAAGATCTTCGTAAGGAAAGGCAATGCCATGTATGTAAGGTCATTTCTTCGTTGCATGAATTGCAATGTCGAATTAGAACTCTATGGGACCACGAGGTTTGTTTGCACCTGCGGGGGTCTCTATGATGTTTGTCATTCAACGGGAATGGGTTTCTTTCGATCGATTCTCGATAAGTTCGACCTGAGAGCGACACCAAGATGTATCTCCCCTCGAAATAACTCCGGAGTTTGGAGGTTTCATGAGTTGATCATGCCGTCTTTGCCGGAGCAGGACATTGTTTCCCTCGGCGAAGGCGTTATACCATTCTGGCCGGCAGGAAACAACTTAAGGAAATGGGTTGGTGGCAACCTTGATCTCTGGATCATGCCAGAGGGTCTGACACCAACTGGTTCCTTCAAGGACTTTGGCGGGACTGTGGCAATTAGTGTCGCCAAAAAGTCCGGAGTTAAGGCAATCGCCTGCGCTTCAACCGGGGACACTTCTGCGATGGCGGCGGCCTATGCTGCCAAGGCAGGAATGACCTGTGCTGTTGTCTTGCCGAAGGGCAAGGTCACAGATGTTCAATTGGCTCAACCGATTGCACATGGGGCGAAAGTGATTTTGATCCCCGGCAACTTTGACGAGTGCATGCGGGTGGTTGGTGAGCTGGTAAGGGCAGAGAGAGTTTTTCCGATAAACTCAATCAACCCGAGTCGTATTGAGGGTCATCAAGCCACAGTGTTTCTTGCCGTTCAATTCTTTGGGTGGGAGATGCCTGATGCGTTCGTTGTCCCGATAGGCAACGGAAGCAATTCCTCGTCCGTCGGCAAGGCTGTTCGTCGTTTGCAAGACACCGGTTTGGTTACCGGTGAGCCCAAACTCATCGGAGTTCAATCCGAAGCGGCGAATCCGTTGGCTCGTTCTTGGGAGGCGGCACAGTTTAAAGGTTGTGCAGACCCTTTGAAGTGGAAACTTCACTATGAACCGCAAGAGAAGGTAGGTGAAACTACCGCAACGGCCGCACTCATTGGAAACCCTGTGTCGTACGCCAAAGTGATGAGGGAGGTAAACGCTTCCCGGGGTGCTGTATTAACGGCAGCCGAACATGATTTAAACGAGGCGGTTCTCATAGCCGGAAGCGATGGACACTTCGTTTGCCCTCAGACTGGCACAGCAATCGCTGGTCTACGGCAAGCAGTGGAACGTGGAATTGTCGAACGGGGACAACGTGTGGTACTGGTCTCAACTGCAACTGGTTTGAAGTTCGCGCACGTTCCGGTTCAGTTCGGCAAAAACAAGGTCATTGAAACGAAAAGCTGCGATACTGAGGAAGTCGCCGCTATCATCGGGGTGTAAAAATCACCCAACAAAATTTCGCCCTAAGCGGAAGAAAGGTCTGCCCGACTCTCTCTTCTGCCGGGCGACTTTTCTTTTTATATAAAAAATTTTTATTTTCTATATTTCCTTCACCGCTTCTATAATTATGCTTTTTTCGCCGTTGTTACCCCATAGGTCTTGCCTATGGGGTAGGGTTTTGTTCTTCTTTATATTTTAACCAATCAATAATTTCTCTCTCAAAAGAATTTTTAGATGGAAAATATTTAGGAAATTCTTTTTTATCCAAAATTTTGGATCTTAATCGATTTTTATCTAAATAATCTATATAACTAGAATACTGGTAAGTGTTCAAATACTTATGAGCATTCTTGGTATTTTTTATACCCCTTTCTTTCCATGATGGCTCAATCAATTTAATTGGATTCAAGTGAATATAAGAAAACATATATTTCATATACCTATCAATGCCTATGTGTTGAGATTTGAATTTTCCCTCAAATAATCCGCCTGTTCGTTTATATTTTTTATTAAAATACATTGAATAAGCGGTTGAAACTTTTTGAATGAACCTACTTATCCCACTTTCTGTTTTTTCTTTAATCAATAAATGAAAGTGGTTTGGCATAAGGCAATAGGCGCCTATGTAAACTAAAGTTTCTTCTCTGTCAAAATCATAAGCATTACTTGATATGTCTCTGCATACAATGCTTTTTGTAGAATTACACAAGAAAAGCAGTTTTATAAAATGGGTATAATCTTCCTCATTAAGAAATATTTTTTGCTTACTATTTCCACGATTATAAATGTGGTAATATTCGTCGGCTAAAAAACTTACTTTTCTAATAGACATGATTATATTTTAGCAAAATATAACCCCATAGGCAAGACCTATGGGGTAGAATTTCTTAAATTTCCTTCACCGCTTCAATAATGATGCTTTTTTCGCCGTTGCGGTTTGATACTTTGCCGGAGAGGGCGATGCATTTTTCGGGAACTAAGATATCAATATGATCCTTAAATAATGATGGGAAGACTACGGCTTCTATTGAGTCGGTTAAGTCGGAAATTTTTAGGAAAACCATTCTTTCATTGTTTTTAGTTACGACTTGCCTGGCGGTTTCTATTATTCCGGCAATGGTTATGGGTATGCCGTTACCGAGGTCTTCTTTTATTTTTTTAATATTTACATCTCTTTTTTCCAGTTTGTTACGCAGGCGGTCAAGCGGATGGCCGGAAATATAAAGTCCCAGCAATTCTTTTTCCCAAAGCAGTTTTTCGGCTTGAGTCGCGACCGGGGCCTCCTGCATTTTGAATTCCGGAGCTGAGATAGCGGTGGCTCCGCCGAAAAGGGAAACCTGATTTTCATTTTGTTTTCCGTTTTCGTGATTGTAGGCGAGCATGGCTTCTTCGTTTGCCAAAAGCACTCCGCGGTCATTCCAGTCGTCCATACATCCTGATTTAATCAGCGCTTCAATTGATTTCTTATTTAAATTTTTATGCTTGATCCTGTCCAGGAAATCGGAGATTGATTTGAATTTGCTGTTTTTCTTGCGCTCCGCGATAATGGCATCGGAAATATCAGTACCCAAATTTTTAATCGTGTATAATCCGAATCTTATTTTGTCGCTCTTGTTTTCATTGTCCACATTCAATCCTGTTTTATCAGAGAGACAAGTGAATCCGCCGAAACTTTCGTTGATGTTCGGAGGAAGAACCGGAATTTTCATATTTTTGCATTCCTCAATTATTTCCGCGATTTTTTCCACATCGCCGGACTCGGCAGTAAGGATAGCGGCCATGTATTCCACCGGATAATGCGCTTTCATGTAGGCTGTCTGATAAGCGACCCGGCCATATGAAGCGGCGTGCGCTTTGTTGAAGCCGTAGGCCTGGAACGGTTCAAAAAGTTTCCAAAGCTTTTCCGCGAATTCCGGAGTCTGCCCGTTTGTGATTATGCCTTTTGTAAATTTTTCCCTCTGGGCCGCCATTTCCGCAGGTATTTTCTTGCCGACCGCCTTGCGGAATTTATCCGCTTCTTCCCAGTTGTAGCCGGCCAATTCTATCGCGCAGAAAAGCAAATCGTCCTGATAAACAATCAGCCCGTGTGATTCGGTCAGGAATTTTTTCATTCGCGGATCCAGGTATTTCACAAGCCTCGGATTGTGCTTGCGTTTGATATATTCCGGAATTGATTCCATCGGTCCCGGACGATACAAGGCAACCATGGCGTTGATGTCGTGAATGGAAGTGGGTTTCAGTTCTTTTAGGTATCTGGTCATGCCGGAGCCGTTAAGCTGGAATAATCCTTCCGTCTGGCCGGCCGACAAAAGCTCGAAAGTTTTTTTATCGTTGAGCGGGATTTTATTTATATCAATATTTACACCATAAAATCTTTTAACCAGGCTTATTGCGTCTGCCAGAATTGCCAAATTTCTAATTCCCAGAAAGTCGAATTTCAAAAGTCCCGCATCTTCCGCGCTATACATATCGTACTGGGTAATTATTTTTCCGCCCTTAGGGTCAAGCTGGGTCGGCATGTATTCGTAGATAGGGTGTGGAGCAATGACTACTCCGGCGGCATGCACGGAAATATGCCTGACGCATCCTTCCAGCTTTTTCGCGAGGTCTATTATTTCTTTTGTGTCTTTTTCTTTTTTATAGGCATCACTTAATTCAGGGACTATTTCCATGGCATGGTCTATGGTCATAGGCATTCCTTGGGAGCCCATCGGAATCATCTTTGAAAGCCTGTCACCGATTGCATAAGGGTGGCCAAGCGCTCGAGCCACATCGCGCACGGCGCCTCTAGCCATCATTGTGCCGAAAGTTCCGATTTGCGCCACTTTATCTTCGCCGTATTTTTGTTTTACATATTCAATCATTTCATCCCGGCGATTGTCGGCATAGTCCATATCGATATCCGGCGGGGAAGGACGGAACGGATTTAGGAATCTTTCAAAGGGGAGTTTGTATTCTATCGGGTCTATGTTGGTAATGCCCAAAAGATAAGTCACCATCGAGCCGGCGACTGAACCCCTGATTGCGCTCAAAATGCCGTTTTCCTTGGCAAAGTGCAAAAGGTCGCCAACCACCAAGAAGTATGGAGAATATCCTTTGTCAAAAATAATTTTGAGTTCATATTCCACGCGTTCTTTAATTAGGTCTGTCTCCTTGATGCCCAATCTTTCAAATCCGGCATAAGTGAGCTCGCGCAGTTTTTCGTCATAGGTTTTTCCTTCCTCAACTTTAAAATCAGGAAAAACCCAGCGGCCTAATTCCAATTCCAGATTACACATGTCGGCGATTTTTTTTGTGTTTGTCACAGCCTCGGGAATATCTTTAAAAACTTCCAGGGCCTTTTCCGTGCTCATAAATGAAAAGTCGTCATTTGAAAATTCAAACTTACTGTTCTCCCTATTGTCTCCCTGAGTGTTTATTTGGAGCAGGGTATGGTGCGCGTTGTGGTCTTCGCTGCACGGATAATGAGAGTCTTGTGTGGCGACCACTGGAATCCCGTGTTTTTTAGCCAGGGCAACCAGCGTCTCACGGACTCTCTTGTCGTCGTCAACCGATGGGTGGCATTGAATTTCTATAAAATAATTTTCTTTGCCGAAAATACTCTGATACTCAAGAACTAATTCGTCGGCTTTTTCCGTGTCGCTTCGCACGATAGATTGAGACAATTCTCCCCCCAGGCATCCGGAAAGAGCAATGATTCCTTCAGAATATTTTCTTAAAATTTCTTTATCCATTCTCGGCTTGTAGTAATAACCTTCCAGATTGGCAATAGTAACCAGTCTCATTAAATTTTTATAACCCTGTAAATTTTTTGCGAGCAGGGTAAGGTGGTAATAGCGTTTCGTCCCTCCGTTTTCCGCGGTTCTGTCCAAGCGCGAGCCGGCTGTCATATAGGCTTCCACTCCGATGATCGGCTTGATTCCGGCATTTTTTGCCAGTTTGTAGAATTCAATCGCCCCGTACATATTGCCGTGGTCGGTGACGGCTACTGCCGACATTCCTTGCTTTTTAGCAAGGTCAACTAAGTCTTCAAGCTTTGAAAGCCCGTCCAAAAGCGAATAGTGGGAGTGGGTGTGGAGGTGGATAAATTGTGTTTCGGCGTCTTTTTCCATTTTCACCATGATAGCATAAATCAGACCTCACCCCCAGCCCCTCTCCTTGCCAAGGAGAGGGGTGTCGAAGGCGGGGTGAGGTGTATTGAATTTTGCATTATGATATAATTATTTTTATGAAAACAATCAAAGTTGGCATTAATGGTTTTGGCAGAATCGGCAGGGCTTTTTTGAAAGTGGCTTGGGATAAGCCCGAGATTGAAATAGTGGCTGTAAATGATTTGGGTTCAATAGAAAGTTTTGCTTATTTATTGCGCCACGACACCGTTTATCGCAATTGGAATCATAAAGTGGAAGTTTCCGGCGGAAATTTGGTTATTGATGGAAAGACGGTTAAATTTATCTCGGAAAAAGATACGACGAAACTCCCATGGAAAGATTTAGATATTGATGTGGTTGTTGAATCAACTGGATTATTTGCTTCCTATGACAAAGCGCAATTCCACATCACTCAAGGAGCGAAAAAAGTTGTAATCAGCGCTCCGTCAAAAGGAGCTGAGGGAAATGTAAAAGGGGAGACAATCCTGCTCGGAATAAACGAAGAAAAATTCGGCACGAGCGACATCACTTCCAACGCATCATGCACGACCAATGCCGCCAGCCCATTGATTGCAATTTTGCATGAATCTTTGGGGATTGAAAAAGCTATTTTAAATACTGTGCATGGATATACAGCTTCTCAGGCGCTGGTGGATGGGCCAAGCAAGAAGGACCTGCGCGAAGGACGAGCTGCCGCGCAAAACATAGTGCCTTCTTCCACAGGCGCGGCGATTGCCGTGACTGAAGCATTCCCTGAATTGAAGGGATTGTTTGACGGCATTTCCATTCGCGTGCCGGTGCCGGCAGG
>CAZKWN010000032.1:0-6650 GCA_964556605.1 uncultured Candidatus Saccharibacteria bacterium | reverse complement strand
TGCAAGTCTTTATACCGCTGAAGCACGCGTTGAACTTCACGGGCGACATTGTAATGTTCAGCGCCGACGATGTTCGGATCAAGAATCGTAGAAGAAGAATCGAGCGGGTCAACGGCCGGATAAATACCGATTTCGGAAAGTGAACGATTCAAGACGACGGTTGAGTCCAAGTGAGCAAATGTCGTTGCCGGAGCCGGGTCGGTAAGGTCGTCAGCCGGCACATAAACTGCCTGTACGGAGGTCACAGAGCCTTTATCGGTAGAAGTAATGCGTTCCTGCAAAATGCCCATTTCCGTAGAAAGCGTAGGCTGATAACCCACAGCTGAAGGAATACGGCCAAGAAGCGCGGACACTTCTGAACCAGCCTGAGTGAAACGGAAAATATTGTCGATGAAAAGAAGCACGTCTTTTCCTTCAGCGTCGCGGAAGTGCTCCGCCATAGTGAGCCCGGAAAGAGCCACACGCAAACGAGCTCCCGGCGGTTCATTCATTTGCCCGAAGACCATGGCAACTTTTGGAAGCACCCCGGACTCTTTCATTTCATGATAAAGGTCGTTACCTTCGCGGGTTCGTTCCCCGACTCCTGCAAAGACCGAGTATCCTCCGTGATTAGACGCAATGTTATGGATCAATTCCTGAATGACAACAGTCTTACCGACGCCGGCTCCTCCGAAAAGTCCAACTTTTCCTCCTTTCAAAACAGGACAGATGAGATCAATGACTTTAATACCCGTCTCAAGGATTTCAACCTTGGTCGCTTGCGACACATACGCCGGAGCTATGCGGTGAATTGGCATGCGTTTTACCGGAGACGTTGGACGTCCGGGATCTTGACGTCCAACGTCTGGCAGATCATCAATGACTTCTCCCAGAACATTGAATATGCGTCCGAGAGTAGCGCTGCCTACGGGTACAGAAATAGGTGCGCCGGTATTTACCACTTCCATTCCTCGGGAAAGACCGTCGGTTGTGTCCATCGCCACTGAGCGGACCACTCCTCCGCCCAAATGCTGTTCGGTTTCAAGGACAATTTTCTTAGCTTGTCCTGAGCCTGTCGAAGGATTCATTACTTCCAGCGCTGTATAAATATCCGGCAGATTCTCCACCCCGCTTCCGAAATCCACATCAATGACCGGTCCGATTATTCTTTTGATTGTACCCGTTGTTTTCATATTTTTTTTAATTAATTATTAATTGATAATTCGTAATTCTTAATTGGCTGATACCATCCCGGCGCTAATTTCCGATATCTCTCTGGTAATATTCGCCTGGCGCGCTTTGTTGAACATCAACGTCAAGTCGTCAATCATTTCTCCCGAAGCCTCGCTCGCGTTCTTCATTGCCATCATGCGGGAAGATTGTTCGGAAGCATTGGACTCAAGGAACATCTGATAAATCTGCATTCTGGTAATTTTTTCCGCCAAAGATGAAATTAACGTATTAAAATCTCCTTCAAATAAATAATCCGTTTTCGGCTCTGCTAATTTTTCTTCTTTTAGATTATCCAATAATTCTTTAACGATATTTTTTGAAATCGGCAAAATTTGTTTAATGTTCGGCTTTTGAGTAAGCGCAGAAATAAAATCGGTATAGGCAATTAAAACTTTATCATAATTGAGAGCGCCAAATTCATCCATTGCTAATTTTGAAATTGGAAGAATGCTCCTTAGGGTTATATTGTCCGGCAGTTCATTAAAATTAGCGACGACATTTTCACCCAAACGGCGCATCGCAATATCTCCTTTTTTGCCGACAGTTACAAAATCCACATTAATGTTTTCGTTGCTTGCCCCGCCGTGGCGCGGGTCAGATTTTAACAGCGAGACAGTTTTTTTAATTATCTGGGCATCATATGCTCCGCAAAGCCCGCGGTTTGATGTGATCAACACAAGCAGAATGTTTTGCTGACCGTTTTTTTTGTCCCTTTCCGTGAAAAATGGATGCGTGTTTTCCTCCAAACTTTTTGCGATGGAAGTGAGAATATCCCAAGAATACCTTGCGTACAGGCGCGAAGCCAAGGTAGAGCTTATCGCGCGCTTCATTTTTGAAGCAGCCACCAGCTCCATCGCTTTCGTGATTTTCTTGATGTTCTTTACGCTCTTTATTCGTCTTTTTATTTCTTTTGTACCGGCCATAATTCTTTAAAACTGGGCTTTTAAAATTCTCAAAGCCCAGTTTTTATTAATTAAAATTCCTCTTAAAATCCTCTATCACTTTTTTTAATTCTTCTTCACCCTTTTCGTCCCACATTTTTTTCTCCGCAACTTGCTTGTAAAAAACTTTCGCGTGGCGCTCGCTGTATTCCGTCAAACCCTTTTCGAATTCTTTTATTTTTTCAACCGCAATATCATCCATATATCCCTTGGTGAGAGCGTAAAGAGTGACAACCTGGTTTTCAATCTTTATCGGCGCGTACTGGAGCTGTTTCAATACTTCCACCGCCCTCTTGCCCCGTTCCAGCTGGCGCTTGGTGGCGTCATCCAAATCAGAACCGAATTGGGAAAAAGCTTCAAGCTCGCGGAACTGCGCCAAGTCAAGCTTGAGCGTTCCGGCAACTTTTTTCATCGCTTTTATTTGCGCCGTGGCGCCCACGCGGGAAACCGAAAGACCGACATTGACTGCCGGACGTATGCCTTTATAAAAAAGGTCTGTTTCCAGGAAAATCTGTCCGTCGGTGATGGAAATGACGTTGGTCGGAATATAAGCGGACACATCTCCGGCCTGAGTCTCCACAATCGGAAATGCGGTTATAGAACCTCCGCCGTATTTTTCATTTCGGCGGCAAGCGCGCTCAAGCAAGCGGGAATGCAGATAAAATACATCTCCGGGATAAGCTTCGCGGCCCGGCGGTCGGCGAAGAAGCAGAGAAATTTCACGATAAGCGACCGCGTGTTTGGAAAGGTCATCGTAAATAATCAAAACATCCTTCCCTTGATCCATAAAATATTCGGCGATAGACACGCCGGAATACGGCGCGATATAGGAGAGCGCAGCCGGTTCAGATGCTCCGGCTGAGACGATGACCGTATACCCCATTGCCCCGCCTTCCTCCAAGCGCGCCTGGATTTTCCTCAATTTAGAATCCTTCTGTCCGATTGAGACATATACGCAAATCATGTTCTGGCCTTTTTGATTTAAAATAGAGTCAATAACTATGGCGGTTTTTCCGGTCTGGCGGTCGCCGATGATAAGCTCGCGCTGTCCCCGGCCAACGGGTATGATGGCATCGATAACTTTGATGCCCGTAGCAACAGGCTGGTCAACGGACTGGCGGGTCACAACTCCGGGAGCGACTTTTTCAATCGGATAAGTTTTCAGACCGTCCTTCCCGGCCTTGATTGCGCCCTTGCCGTCAATCGGAACGCCGACGGCATTGACGACGCGCCCTAAAATATTATCCGAAACGGGAATTTCCAGAATTTTTCCGGTAGCCTTCACCTCATCGCCTTCTTTAATTTTGGAAAATTCGTCAAGAATAATCACGCCGACGGTGTCTTCCTCAAGGTTGAGAACAACGCCTACCTGCCCGCCCGGGAAAGTCACCATTTCGGAAGACTTGATGTCGGAAAGCCCGGAGACTTTTGCGATACCGTCGAAAACTTCCAGCACCTTGCCGACTTTTTCAACTTTTATCTGAGCGGAAAAATTTTCTATCTCTTTTTTTAAATTTTCTACAATGTGGTTTGTACTCATACGCTCTTTGTTAAATATTCTTGTAATTTCCCAATTTTATTTTTTATCGTCAGGTCCATAACTTCGTCGTTTACTTCTATTTTAAATCCTCCCAATAACTTTTCGTCTAAATTTTCAGCCAAGGTAACGGATTTTCCGGAATAACGTTTTGATAAAATGTGCTCAAGCTCTTTTTTTGTTTTTTCACCAAGTCTGCTTTTGCTTGATACTTTGGCCACGACTTTTCCTTCTTCGTCATTTATTATTTTATTTAAAGAAAGCAGTATCGCCGGAGCTTTGGATAATAATCTTCTCCTATTTAAAAATGAGATAACTTTTGAATAAAATTGCCCCGCCGGAATGTCATCTTTTGATGCCGAATATATCGCGCGGGCTATATCATTGTTTGAAATTGCTGACATGTTTTATAAATTACTTAATTCTTTAACCGTTCTTTCATCAAGCGTCCCATCCGCCTTTCCGCCAAGCAATTTTTCAGCCATCAGCGTCGAAAGGGTTACGATTTCTTTTTTGGCTTCCGCCACCATTTTTGATTTCTCCGCCTCTAGCGTCTTTTTGCCGTTTTCAATGACCAAAGCTACTTCTTTTTTCGCGTCTTCCAGCATTTTTGCCTTTTTAGTTTCGGCTTCTTTCTTGCCGTCTTGGAAAATTTTGTCCGCCTCGCTCTTAGCCTTCGCGAGCGCCGCTTCGTACTCTTTGTGAGTCTCAGACAAAAGTTTGGCGTTGGTTTCGGCATCGTTAATTCCTTTTGATATCTTTTCGCTTCGCTCCGCCATCAGCTTGGAAAGCGGTTTGAGAGCAAAGATGTAAAGAACCACAAAAACAACTCCGAAGTTGATTGCTTGAGCAATAATGATTTTCCAGTCTATGTGAAATGTTGAAATAATTGATTCCATCCCGTTAGAGGCAGGTCGCGGTCACCTGCTATAAAAAATTAACTTTTAAAATCCTGCCAGAGCGACCGCGGCCTCTAACGGGACCATGTTCCATTAAATTGAAAACGCGATAACGAGCGCGTAGATGGCAATAGCTTCTGCGAATGCGCAGGCTAGAAGCATCGGCACGAGAATTTTACTGGCTGATTCGGGATTGCGCCCGATTGATTCCATAGCTTTTGAACCGATCATACCGATAGCCACAGCCGGACCAATAGCTCCGATTGCCATAACGATTGCTTTTGCAAATGTTGCTGAATCCATATGTTTTTTCTTTTAATCCCGGTGTTTTTTAAATCGGGATCCCGACTTTACGTCGGGGCTAATAATTAACGACCATTAATAATAATTTTCAGCCCTAGGCTGATCCGCCTTTGGCGGAAAACCCAAGCTCAATATCTTTGTGTTCCTCGTGCCCTTCTTCGTGTTCATCATGATCGGTTGAAGCAATTGTGAAATAAACGACAAGCAAAATTGAGAATATTAGCGCCTGGATAACTCCGACAAGCAATTCAAGGAAAAGAAACGGTATCGGGACGATGTATGCCACCAGGGCGGCCATTGATACCAAAAGCACTTCTCCCGCGAAAACATTGCCAAAGAGACGGAAGGAGAGCGACGCGATTTTCGCGAATTCTCCGACAATCTCAATCAAACCGACAAAGAATGTAATGGGAGCAACGATAATAATCGTGGGTTCATGCCGGATTTTTGTGAATATTCCCCCCAGCGCCTTTAGATTAACATATTTATTAAAAGTTTTCCAGATGCCGATTGAGAAAATTCCGAAAATATTTGCGCCGATTACAGCCATGGTCGCCAGCGCAACTGTCGTATTTATATCAGCTGTCCCTCCGCGCAGAAACGGAACGAAAGAAAGCCCTTCTGTACCTTTCTCCACAATGCCAAATCCCCCGAGCGGAAGTATGCCCAACCAATTATTAATTAAAATGAAGAAAAAAACAGAAATGGCAATCGGAAAAATTTTAAGTGAGAGCTCCCGGCTGTTCGTCACTTGGTCGCATAAATCAAGCGCGCCATCTACTACAATTTCAAAAATATTTTGTAATTTACCGGGAACTGCCCGAAGCTTTGAACGCAAAACTAAAGATAAAATAATTATAATGGCAACCACTATCCAGCTGGTCAAAAGAGCGTTGGTGACGGTCAGACTTCCGAAATGAAATATCGGTTCCGCAAATAATGTTACTTTTTCTGATAATTGTTGCATGTTATTTTTTACCTTCAGTGTCCTTCAATTTTTTTAAATAATTCTTCATGACCCTGTATATTCCAAAACATGTGACTAAAAATCCAAGTCCGGCAAATATAAGGAATATGACAGGTTTTGTCCCAAAATGCGCATCCAGCATTTTCCCAAATATAAGCGCACAAACTATAGGCACCACAATCCAAGTTGAAACTTCGCTCAAAATTTCCATTCCCGGTTTCCACCAAGGACCTGCCTCGCCATTATTCATGTTTTGTTTGTCTTTATCCACAAAAACAAAGCCGTTTAGGCTTTAATTGAGTATAAAACAAAGAGGAGTGAGATGCAATGTGGAAAAGAATTGAAATAAATAAAAAAGCGCCTAGTTATTCCAGGCGCTCTAGGGAGAGAATTCTCTCCGAGAAATTATTCGTTTTCTGTGAATTTCTTAACGTTTCGCACATACTCTTCGTAGGCCTCAGCTACCTTGCCAAGAGCGTTCCAGAGCTGTGCTGTATGTTTACGTGTTGGTTTCCTGCCAGCCATCCAGTAATAGTAGGTAGATTCCGCGACCCCAAAACGGGAAGCATATTCCCCCACAGTCATACTGTGAGCAATAGGAATGAACCCTATCTGCTCGCTACTCGGCGGTACAATCTTTCTCCGCCGAGCTCTCCTAACTCGCTTATTGCTACGAGGTTTTTTACTAATCATGATACCCCGGAGTATCGCCAGAGCAGGCAAAGCGAGAGCAACTTCTAGCTATATTAAACACTATTTTTTATGAAATTTCAATTAAGAGTGCATGGGGT
>CAZKWN010000031.1:0-7030 GCA_964556605.1 uncultured Candidatus Saccharibacteria bacterium | reverse complement strand
TTTTTGTGCGCCCGTATGAAGATGCTGTCTGGCCGAAAACTCTAACGGAAAAAGATTGGGCCAAGGCGGACGGAAAATTTTGGAGTTCTAAAGTTGGTGCAAAGGCTGGCTGGAAAATGTCAAAGGGCACCTTTGACACAAAGCTAAAATGGGAAATGGAGTATAAGGGTATTAAATTTCTGGCTTCCCCTACGCCTTTTCGGCACATGGGATTTTTCCCCGAGCAGGCGAGTCATTGGGATTTTATAGAAGAAAAAATAAGAGGTCGGACATCAAGAGAGCTCGATGTCCGACCTCAAGACGTCCCAGACGTCGTACGTCTGCGACCTCTGAAATTTTTAAATTTATTCGGCTACACCGGAGTGTCGAGTCTTTTTGCGCTTCGGGCCGGCGCGGAAGTGACGCACCTGGATGCTTCCAAGCAAATTTTGAACTGGGTAAAAGAAAATCAAAAAATAAATACCGAGCTTGCCCTGGCACCGTTGCGCGTAATTGAAGACGACGCTATAAAATTTTTAGAAAGAGAAATAAAAAGAGGAAACAAATATGACGCAATCATTATGGACCCGCCGAAATTCGGCAGGGGGCCGAAAGGCGAAGTTTGGAAAATTGAAGAAATGCTGCCAAAACTTCTTTCGCTGGTGCAAAAAATTTTAAGCGACAAACCGCTTTTCGTAATTTTGACTTCTTATGCGATTGACTCCTCTTCGCTTTCCCTAGGCTACGCGCTTCTAGACATGATGAAAAATTATGGTGGCACAGTGGAGGCGGGCGAACTTTGCGTCTTAGAAAAAAGCAAAGGACGCATTATTCCTCTTGCCAATACTGCCGTATGGTCTTCTTCACAGTCTAGGTTTACAAATTAGAATCATTATTTTATAATTAATATATTATAAGTAATTCGAAAATAGTTTTATGTTTGATTTTTTATTGCCAATGATAGTTTCCTTTAGTCCTATCATCATAATTGTTCTTATAATAATCGGGGTCGTTTCATCTATTAATAATCGTAATAAAATAAAAAATATGGATCCAAATCAACAAGTAAAACCAAAAGAAACAACAGGGGATATTTTATTAAATTTGGGCGCTATTATCGCCTTGTATGTGCTTGTTAGCAATCTCTTGAGTCTCATATTTACCGTTGTCAATGTCGCTTATCCGCAAATAACTAATGGATATAATTATTCCGGCAGTCAGTCTATCAGCTGGCCTGTTTCTATTTTAATCGTATTATTCCCGATTTTTGTGCTTATCATGTGGTTTTTGGAAAAAAACTATGTCTCAAATCCTGAAAAAAGAAACATCGGTTTCCATAAAGGACTGACCTACACGACTCTTTTTATCGGAGGCATAATTTTGATTGGAGACTTGATTACTGTTATTTATTATTTTATTGATGGGCAAGAATTAACCACCGGTTTTCTTTTGAAAGTTTTCTCTCTGCTTATCATCACCTTGGTTGTGTTTCTATATTATATTGATGATGTCCGCAATACTCTCACGCCCGTAAAAAGAAAAATGTGGTTTTACATCTCTCTTGCGATTGTTGTATTTTCAATAATCTGGGGTTTTGCTGTTCTTGGTTCACCTCGCACTCAGCAACTTATAAAATATGACCAGCAAAAAGTGACTGATTTGCAAAACCTAAATAATCAAGTAAGAAATTATTATAATATGAAAAATGTTTTGCCGAATTTGATTGCGGATTTATTCAGCAATAATTACGGCAATCCTCCGACAGACCCACAAACTAAAATCCCTTATGAATACATAAAAATGAACGATACCTCTTTTGAGTTGTGCGCTTCGTTCAATAAAGATTCAAACGATGAAAAGAACCTGCGAGCTCAAACTTATCCGTATATGAATGGACAAAACGATTGGAGCCATTCTGAAGGTAGATATTGCTTTATCCAAACGGTTACGCCGAATCCTTCTTATTTGAAATAAAAAGCTTGTATATTCAAGTTCAGTAAACCGATAAAAATAAGCCAAAAACCGTCTTTGCAAAAAGGCGGTTTTTTGTTTACAATATGTAAACATGAAAAATTACGACCATAAAAAAATTGAACGAAAATGGCAGGCTATTTGGGAGAAAAAGGGAATTTATAAAGCCAAAGACTTTTCCAAAAAACCCAAGTATTACAGCCTGATTGAGTTCCCGTATCCGTCCGGAGCCGGTCTTCATATCGGGCATCCGCGGTCATATACGGCGATGGATATAATTTCCAGAAAAAGAAGAATGGAGGGCTATAACGTTCTGTATCCTATCGGCTGGGACGCCTTCGGCTTGCCGACGGAAAATTACGCGATAAAAACGGGCAAAGATCCGCGGGTGGTCACTAAAAAAAATACCGATACATTTAGAAGACAGCTCAAATCAATCGGTTTCTCTTTTGACTGGTCGCGAGAGATAAACACAACCGACCCGAAATATTATAAATGGACGCAATGGATATTTTTGCAATTTTTTAAAAAAGGTCTGGCCTACAAGGCAAAGATTGCGATAAACTGGTGCCCGAAAGACAAAACCGGCTTGGCAAACGAAGAAGTCGTCGGCGGGCTCTGTGAGCGATGCGGGACTCCGGTCCAAAAGAGAGAAATAGAGCAGTGGATGCTGGCCATCACCAAATATGCCGACCGGCTTTATCAGGATTTGGATACAGTGGATTATTTGCCGCAGATAAAATTGTCGCAAAGGAATTGGATAGGGAAGAGCGAAGGGGCGGAAATAGATTTCGACGTTGTACGTCAAGGGGACCCAGACGTCCAACGTCCGAATACGGCCAAAGTTTTCACTACCCGTCCGGACACAATTTTCGGGGCGACATATTTGGTGCTGGCGCCGGAGCATAAATTAGTTGAAGATTTAAAATTCAAAATTACGAATTGGAACGAGGTTGAAAAATACACTAAAGAAGTAAAAAATAAAACAGACATTGAACGTACGGCGGAGGAGAAAACAAAAACAGGAATAGAGCTAAAAGGAATAAAAGCAATTAATCCCGCGACCAAAGAGGAAATTCCTGTATGGATTGCCGACTATGTGCTGGCGACATACGGCACCGGAGCAATCATGGCTGTGCCGGCGCACGACGAGCGGGACTTTGTATTTGCCAAGAAATATGATTTGGAGATAAAGCAAGTTGTTATGCCTGATAGTTTGGATGTTAAAAACCCTCCCAGAAAAGATAAAAAAGATACAGAACGGGAAACAGTGCATGTTATTTTGCGAAATACAAAAAATAAAACAGTTCTGGTTCTTTTTTTAAAAGATGAAAAGTGGGCTGGATTAAAACCTAAGAGTTTTATAATTGGAGGGATCGAAGGCGGGGAAACGGCAATACAGGCGGCAGAACGTGAAATTAAAGAAGAAACCGGGTATACAGATTTTAAATTTGTGGAAAAAGTTCCCATTGAAATTCAAGCCAGATTTTTTGCCGCCCACAAAGACGTTAATAGGAAAATACATGTTACTACTTTGGTATTCGATTTGGTTGGAGATAAAAAAGTAAATATCACTGAAGACGAATTCTTCACCAAGGATTCTCATGAATTTCATTGGGTTCCGTATGAGAAAGTTGCTGAAACAATAAACATTGTGGATGATGAGATGTCGTGGAAATATTTTTATTCAGGCGGTTTTGCCTATGCCGGCGATGGAATCTTAATTAATTCAGGAAAATTTGACGGCCAAGATTCCGAAAAAGCCAAAAAAGAAATTATAAAATTTATCGGCGGAAAAGAGAAAACAACTTTCAAGCTTCGCGACTGGGTTTTCTCCCGTCAGCGTTATTGGGGCGAGCCGATACCGGTGATCCATTGCGAATATTGCGGGCTCGTACCCGTGCCGGAGAAAGATTTGCCGGTGGAGCTTCCCAAAATAAAAGGTAAGATAAAAAATTATCACCCGACGGATTCAGGAGAATCTCCGCTGGCAAACATTTCAAAATGGGTAAATACAAAATGCCCAAAATGCAAAGGCAAAGCCAAACGTGAGACGGACACGATGCCTAACTGGGCAGGCTCAAGCTGGTATTATCTTCGCTACGCCGACCCTAAAAATAAAAAAGAATTTGCGGGCAAGAAAAATTTAAAGTATTGGACGCCTGTGGATTGGTATAACGGAGGCAACGAGCACACCACGCTCCACCTTTTGTATTCTCGTTTCTGGCATAAATTCTTGTACGATTTAAAGCTTGTGCCTACATCCGAACCTTATAAAAAACGCACTTCCCATGGCATGATTCTGGGCGAAGGCGGAGTGAAAATGTCAAAATCACTTGGAAACGTTATAAATCCTGATGAAATCGTAAAGACATACGGAGCAGACACTTTGCGTATATACGAAATGTTTATGGGGCCATTTAGTCAATCTGTTGCCTGGTCATCTGAAAGCATTATCGGGGCAAGGAGGTTTATCGAAAAAGTTTGGAGAATAGGGCAGAAGGTCGCCTCGCCTGATGCTTTTGCTCAGGTCCTCGGATCTCCGGGACCCCAACCCCGGCCAGACCATTCGCAAAAGCATACAGGCTCGGCTGTTCAGAATTCTTCTGTTTCAAAACTTTTACATAAGACAATCAAAAAAGTTTCCGAAGATATTGAGGAGATGCATTTCAATACCGCGATTTCCAGCATGATGATATTGGCAACCGAAATGGAAAAAGAACAAGGTCGGACCTTGGATCTCCAAAAAGGTCCGACCTTGAGTTTAGAAGACTACAAAAAATTCCTGCAAATTCTTTCACCTTTTGCGCCGCACGCGACAGAGGAATTGTGGAATGCGCTCGGGGAAAAACACTCTATTAATCTTTCAGATTGGCCCGAGCCGGACAAAAATCTGATGAAAGACGAAGAAATAAAAATAGTGGTTCAGGTAAATGGAAAAGTTAGAACAGAAATTATGATTTCATCGGAAAATAATGAAGAAGAAATAAAAAAACAAGCCGTAGCCAGCGAGGTTATTCAGAAATTTATAGCCGGCAAAGATATCAAAAAAGTAATTTACGTAAAAAACAGACTTATCAACATAGTTGTGTAGTTTTTTTGTTGTGTTTTATTATTAAGACATAGTATAATAGTTCATATGCGTGAAAATATATTTGATAGGCTTTCGTTTCTGTCACTATTTTTAGTAGTAATATTATTACCTCTGTTTTGTCTGCCCTTTACCAGCATCCCGGTGGAAACCGCCAAAGGATTGCTCTTGGTTTTAGGACTCATGTTTTCTATAATTTTCTGGGCAATCGCCAGATTTTCAGACGGGAAAGTAGTCTTTCCGAGATCCAGATTGCTGTTATCCATGTTTGGCGTAGTTTTAGTTTTTCTTCTATCATCTTTTTTTTCCGGAAGCGTTCAGGTGTCTTTATTTGGAAACATGTTTGACATCGGGTCCTTCTGGTTTATTTTTTCCGGTTTTGTTTTAATGCTCATGTCTTCCGTTGTTTTCCGAACTCCCAAACAGGCAAAAATAGTTTTATTTGGAGCAATTTTATCCTCGGCTTTTGTTTTAATTTTCCAAGGCATACATTTATTTGCGCCGGCCATCCTTTCGCTTGGAATACTACCCGGCAAGACAGATAATATTTTGGGTTCCTGGAACGCGTTAGGCCTTTTCGCCGGATTTTCCGCTCTTATGTTTCTTTTGGTTATTGAGTTCTTTTCAGTTTCCAAGAGAGAAAAGATTTTCCTCCAAGTATTTATCTTGATTTCTGTGTTATTGGCAGCATGCGTGAATTTTCCGTTAGTCTGGATACTTCTCGGGGTTTCCAGCCTTCTGATATTTGTCTTTAGGGTTTCAATCATGCAAAGAAATGTGAATGAAGGAGAGAAGAAGCATTTTCCCATCGTTTCTTTTGTCGTTATGCTGGTAGCCCTGCTGTTCTTTATATCGGGGCCATCCATCGGCAGTATCATTCCAAATCGCCTTCAAATATCAAATGCTGAAATTAGTCCGACTTTCGGAGCTACAATGACCACAGCCAAAGATGTGCTTGTAAAACATCCTATCTGGGGCATTGGTCCAAATAGGTTTGAGCAGGCATGGGCAATGTATAAGCCTATTACTGGCGTGAATGATACTCCATACTGGGATGTTTCCTTCAACTCAGGTTCCGGACTGCTACCCACTCTCTTTGCTACTACCGGTCTTCTGGGTATTCTCGCGTGGCTTATTTTCCTGGCCCTGTTTTTGTTCATCGGGGTGAAATTTATTTTCTCCAGCATTAAAAACGGAGCAAATTGGGAAATGATAGCGTTCTTTATATTGCCCCTTTATTTATTTATTTCCTCGTTCTTTTATTCTACGGGAACGGTGATATTTTTGCTGGCGCTTGCTTTCACCGGAATATTTATCGGGCTAGACGCTTCCAGCTCAAATAGTGAAATATCAATGTCGTTCGTAAATGATCACCGAAAAAATTTCTTCTTCATTCTTGTCTTGATTTTCTTGGTAATTCTTTCCGTTTCCTTCTCTTACGAATATATAGACCGTTTCGCTTCTTTCGCTTATTTTGAAAAAGCGCTTTCCGCTTCGACGGAACCTGCTGCCGAGAATTATATCGGCAAAGCTCTTTCTCTCTCCACGAATGATTTATATTTGCGCACTTACTCGCAGATATATCTCATTAAGTTAAATTCCATAGCGGGCAACGGTGGGGCGTCACTGTCCGATGCGGACAAGACAAATTTACAAACAGCGATTACCGGAGCCGTAAATAGCGCGCAAATGGCGACAGCCTACGATCCCACAAACTATCTGAATTTCCAATTGCTTGGTTCTGTGTATCAAACAATCGGGGCGCTTGGGGTTAAGGGCGCTTACGACCAGGCTATTACCGCTTACCAGGCTGCTTCCAAATTGAATCCGGAAAACCCAGGCCTCAAACTTTCCTTGGCGGGCGTATCATTCGCCAATGGAAAAGTTCAAGACTCAAAGGGTTATGCCAATCAAGCTCTTTCTCTCAAACCCGATTATGTTAATGCTCTAGTCACTCTTTCCCAAATAGCAAAGAACCAAGGCGACAAC
>CAZKWN010000030.1:4811-7204 GCA_964556605.1 uncultured Candidatus Saccharibacteria bacterium | reverse complement strand
CATACAAAAATCAAACTCTCATCAATCAATTGCAAACGCTCGTCTCCGGTAATGTTTCCATGAAATTAAATTCCACCGGCACCCGGGTGGGCATCGTGCAGAGTTTCCTGAATATTTACAACAAAACTTCAAATAAAATTGATAACGATTACGGAGCCAGCACCGTGAAAGCGGTCTCCGCCTTCCAGAAAGACCAAGGGCTCTCTGGAGCGGGGCAAGCCGGCCCCGGCACCTTCAGCCAGATGATTGCCTGGCTTAAGAAACAAGGTTAATTGAAACTTAATAAAATTGATGTATCATACCGCTAATATTTTGGAGGTCTTTAATAAAATAAGAGTTGAGTGCGGAAATTGACTGGGAACGAAATTAATTCAATATTAATAATTAGCTTGCTAATTTTAATTTATGGTGTTATCATTGGCAGACATTTATGGCAATTTTAATCATTGAAGACGAGAAAAAATTAGTAGAGATTTTAAAGATTGCGCTCAAGGGTGAGCGCTATTCTGTGGATGTGGCTTACGATGGCGAAGAAGGCTTGGAGAAAGCCATGAAGAATAATTACAGTGTGATTATTCTGGATATTATGTTGCCTAAAAAAGACGGTTTTACCGTCTGCAAAGAACTTCGGGAGCATCAGATCCATACGCCCATAATTATGCTCACCGCCCGCGATACCGTTGAAGACAGAGTGCTCGGGCTAAACAGCGGAGCGGATGATTATCTGATAAAACCTTTCGGAGTGAATGAACTATTCGCGCGGATTCGCGCTGTTTTGCGCCGCCGAAAAACAACCGACTCCGACATCGTCAAAGTAGCCGATTTAATCATGGACAAAAGAAAACACGAAGTCAGCCGAGCCGGAAAAATCATTCCCCTTTCCCCGAAAGAATACAAGCTTTTAGACACGCTTATTTCCAGCCAGGGCGAAGCAATCAACAGGCAGAAGCTTATTGACCACGCCTGGGGTCCGGATTTCAAGGAATCAAACAACGAGCTGAATGTTCATATAAAATATCTTCGCAACAAGATTGACGGAGAGAAAAGCAAGCCTTTGATACACACCATCCGCGGGGTCGGCTTTGTTTTGAAAGAATAGAATAAACTTGTCCCGTTAGAAATTCAGCGAACGGGAAAATAATACTAAAAAATTATTCATTAAAATTTCTAATGGGATGAGCAAAAAATTAAATAAGAAAACAGAATCAAGATTGAAAGAGTCGGAAGTCAGATACCGCCGGCTCTTCGAAACTGCTCACGACGGGATACTCATACTTAATTCCAAAACCGGCCAGATTACGGATGTAAATCCTTTTCTGGAGAAACTGCTCGGTTATTCAAAACACGAATTCTTAAATAAAAAATTATGGCAGGTTGGAGCATTCAAAAATATGAAGGCCGCTAAGAATGCTTTCAAAATGTTGCAAAATGAAGGTTATTTGCGCTATGAGGATTTGCCTTTGGAAACAAAAGACGGCCGGTCTATTGCCGTTGAGTTTGTGTCTAATTCTTATCTGGCTGGCGATACTTTAGTCATTCAATGCAATATCCGCGACATAACCGAACGCAAAAAAATGGATATTCTAAGGGAGTCAAAAAAACTTCTGGAGGAAGAAAAATTAAAAACGAAATCAATCGCGAATGTCGCCCACGAGCTTCGCACTCCGCTCGCGATAATCAGAGGCAATGTGGACTTGTCCAGAATGAAAAAAGGAAAGACGCCCCGGAGCGCTCTGCGGGCTATCAATCACGAAGTTGAGCATCTTTCTAAAATTCTCTCGGACCTGACTTTGGTAACTTCCGAAATATGGGAATCAAATAGCGAAATTATACACAACGAATTAAATCTGAGAAAGCTTATCTCGGTAGCCGTCAGAAGATGCAAAGTCATCGCTTATAAGAAAAAGGTTTCTATTATAGCTAAAAACATACCGAATATCGCAATCTTGGGGGATGAGATATATTTGGAAAAAATGTTCGTTAATCTTATTAAAAATTCTGTAACTTACGGCAAAAAAAATGGTCATACGACAATTCATACAAAAAAGTCGGATGGATTCATCACGATAGACATAATTGATAATGGGATAGGCATATCTAAAGAAAATCTGCCCCATGTATTTGAAAGATTCTTCAGGGTGAATGGCTCTCATCGTTCCAATAATAAAGAAAGGACAGGATTAGGATTGGCTATTGTAAAATGGATTGCGGAAGTTCACGGCGGGAAGATAAGCGTAAAGAGTAAAGAAGGCAAAGGCAGTACTTTCAGTGTTTCCTTGCCATTAATGAACGCAACCAAAGGTTAAATTTAGATTAAAGTTATAAACAGCTTATAAACACTTTTTACCCAAAATAGTGTTTTTTTATATTGACTTGTTTATTTTATAAATATA
>CAZKWN010000030.1:0-4711 GCA_964556605.1 uncultured Candidatus Saccharibacteria bacterium | reverse complement strand
AAAATATATGTTGAAGAAATTTAAATCGTTTGCAAAAGATTGGGCAGATGGTGAAAGAAAAAAGTTTCAAAAAGTGAGAAGTTTTAAGTTTAGGACCCTCACTATGTGCGACAAGTGTTATTCATTTTATTATAAAAATTCCTGGCACTTTAAACGACCGGAGTATTTGGAAGGATACCGTGAAGAAGAAATGCATGTGCGCTTCACGAAATGCCCGGCCTGCGTGGAGGAAGAGGAGTCTTTGTATGAAATGGAATCAAGCGGATTGGGCCTTGGGTTTGGAGGATAAAAAAAATGATAAAAAAAATAAAAAAAATATCGCTAGTGATGATCCTTTCTCTCCTGTTCTTTTCCCGCGCCTATTCGGACGGACCTTACATCCCCGCAACCCCCGCGGACAGTTACGACAGCCTGCATATGTACAACGCTCTCCAAAATGAAACTCCTTTAAATGTTCTGATGCAGGAATCTAAAATAAATTAAATAGTTTCGAATAAAAAACGCTCCGACCTAGGCCGGAGCGTTTTTTATGTGTTTGTTATTTGTTCCCGATGCAAGCTTTGATAAAGGCAGTGAAAAGCGGATGCGGACGGAGCGGATGAGCCAGAAACTCAGGATGAAACTGGGTCCCAAGGAAAAATGGATGTTTGCTTTTCGGCAACTCGGCTATCTCCATCAAATGCCCGTCGGGCGAGCGCCCGGAAAAGACCAAGCCTGCCTGCTCCATATCCGCAATGAACGAAGGGTTGACCTCGTATCGGTGACGATGGCGCTCGGTAATTTCTTTCTTTGAGTAGCTATTTTTCGCGATTGTACCGTCGCGCAGGATTGCCTTATAAGCCCCCAAGCGCATACTTCCGCCATATAAATTATTCTTCAAAATTTCTTTCTGGGATTCCATTATATCAATCACCATGTTCTTTGAATTCGGATTGACTTCCCGGGTATTGGCGTCTTTGAGGCCCAAAACATTCCGCGCGTATTCTATAACCATCATCTGCATGCCGTAGCAAAGCCCGAAATAAGGTATTTTATTTTTGCGGGCAAATTCCACCACCTTCAAATTCCCCTCCACTCCCCTGGTGCCGAATCCTCCCGGCAGGACAATCCCGTCGTATTTTTTCAATTCTTTCAAATGAGCCGGATTATTCTCGTAGTCCACGGAATTCAGCCAGGAAATTACCGGCTTTCTGTTCTGCAGATAGCTGGAATATTTGATTGCTTCAATCACCGAAAGGTAGGAATCCGACAAAATAAAATCCCCGGTCTCAAAATACTTTCCAATCATGGCTATTTTTACCGTCTCTTTGCCGTTGTGCGAATGATGCGCGAACTTTTTCCAGGCGCCGGTAGCGGCTGCGTCCGGTTTCTTGCAAGTAACGCCCAGAATATCGCATAGATTGTCTGATAATTTTTCTTTTTCAAAATTTATCGGTATGTCGTAAATGCTGTCCACATCCGGAGCGGAAATTATGCGGTCGGCGGAGATATTGCAGAACATGGCAAGCTTTTCTTTTCTTTTTTCGTCCAGGACGGTATCGGCTCTGGCAATCAGGATATCGGGCTGGATACCGGAAGAATTAAGAGTTCGGACGGCATACTGAGTCGGCTTCGTTTTCATTTCACCGATTTTGCCCGGCGTCGGCAGATAAGATACCATCACAAAAATGACATCCTTCGGGCTCTCTATTTTCATCATTCTGGCAGCTTCTAAAAATAGGATATTCTGATACTCTCCGATCGTTCCTCCGATTTCAATAATAACGACATCCGCTTTGGCGATTTCGCCCGCTTTCTTGATGCGCCCGATTACTTCCAGCGGAATATGCGGCACAACTTCCACGCACTTGCCTTTGTATTCCAAGTTGCGCTCTTTTTCTATTACCGTCTTATATACCCGGCCCGTCGTCATATAATTGATGCGGGTTAAATCCAAATCCATGAATCTTTCGTAGTTGCCCATGTCCTGATCCGTCTCGTCTCCGTCCCTAAGCACAAAGACTTCTCCGTGCTCGGTCGGGTTCATCGTGCCGGCATCCACGTTTATATACGGGTCAATTTTTATGGCTGTTACGGAAAGTCCGCGATTTTTTAAAATGAGTCCGATTGAAGAGGCAGTCACGCCTTTCCCTACTCCGGAAATAACGCCCCCCACTACGAAAATGTATTTTGTTTCTTTTGCCATTACTTATTTATTCAAATATTTTCTAACTGCAAGAAAACTGGAAACAATCCCCAACAGTATACCTGATAATAAAAGAATTGCAAAAATTTGGAAGAAGCTCGCGAGATAGTAGTCATACATGTTGATTCCGAGAAAAATAGTCATATTGTGCCCGAGCCAGACGGTCACCGGCCAGAAAACAAACATAGTGATAATCGTCGCGATAACTCCGTAAATCATCCCTTCAACCATAAAAGGCCCGCGGATGTGCATTTTTGAAGCTCCCACCAGCCCCATCACGCCTATTTCCTCTTTGGAAATAAAAATTGTCAGGCGGATAGTGTTGAAAGTAATAATAATAGAAGAAATTATCAAGTAAAGGGTGAGAAGGAAGCCGAATTTTTGCGAACCGGATATTATGGAATTAAGTTTGTCTATAACCAATTTATTTTGATTGTAGTCTACCTTGTCTATAATAGAGGCCGAACCTAAAGAAGACAGCGCATTGCCGGATTGCAGGAAGTTGGAGATATCTCCATACTGGGAAACTTCTTTGGCTTTGACGTTGAGGTAAGCGTCTAGCGGGTTCGTCCCTATTTCATCCAAAGCCTGAATCGTCGGATAGTCGGATTGGTGGCGGGCGCGGAAAAGAGCCAAAGCATCGTCCGCGCTGGTATAAGCTACTGTTGCCACTTCGGGCAATTGTAGAAGCGAAGATTTTAGGGCTAAAATTTGGTATTCCGGCGTGCCGGTGTTGAAATAAATCGTCACATCAACCTTGTCTTTCAAGGCGCTCAAAGAAGAATACAAAACCGCCTGCAAAAGAATAATAATGAGAATAACGGCCAGAGTATTGACGACTTGGAGAACGGCCGCCCAGGAAACAAGCCCGCCTCTCCTGAAGTTCTGGAATCCGCCTTTTACTATTCTTTTTAGCTTGATCATGGACATAAATTTAGTTAAAAGTTCTTAAAGTTATAATGTTTTTAAAGTTTAAATTTTACTTTATGAACTTGATGACTTTATAACTTTTCACTAGCAAGTATAACACATTACTTGCTGTGCTTCGTATCGCGGACAATTTTCCCGTTTTCCATCGTAATCACTCTTTTGTTGATGGATTCTATAACTCCTCTATTATGTGTGGTTAAAATCACCGTCGTGCCAAGGTCGTTTATTTTTTTTAAAATCTGGACTATTTCATGCGTATTGACCGGGTCCAAATTCCCCGTCGGCTCGTCGGCAATGATAAGCTCGGGCTGGTTGATGATGGCGCGGGCAATAGCCAGGCGTTGCTGTTCTCCGCCGGACATTTGGCTTGGAAAATGCTTTAACCGATGACTCAAATCCACAAGCTCCAAGACATGCGGGACATCGCTCGCTATCTCTTCTTCGGTCTTGCCGACCGCTTCCATCGCGAAAGCGATATTTTCGTAGGCGGTTTTGTTGGAAAGCAGTTTATAGTCCTGAAAAACGATGCCGATGCGGCGGCGGAGCTTGGTTAAATCCTTGCTTTTTATTTTATGCACATTGATTGACTCAAAAAAGACAGTGCCTTCGGTCGGCGGCTCTTCAGCCAGAATCATTTTCGTGAGAGTGGTCTTGCCGGCGCCGGAATGCCCGACGATGGAAACGAATTCTCCTGTTTCTACCGCAAAGGTTACATCCAGAAGTGCGGTTGCGTCTTTATAAATTTTAGAGACATTATTGAAGTAAATCATCCCGTACCTATCTTATCACAAAAATATCCAAGTCTCCATTCAAGACTCCTTCAACATCCGAAGTTTCTACCCCCGTGCGGTGATCTTTGACCATTTTGTACGGGTGAAGCACATACGAGCGGATTTGGCTGCCCCATTCTATCTCGGTATTTTTGGTCAGTTTCATGGACTCTTCTATGCTTTTCTTTTCCGCCTCGGCTTTTTTGAAAATCTTCGCCCGGAGAATAGCCATGGCCAGCTCCCTGTTTTGCTCCTGCGAGCGCTCGGTGGACACATGCGCGGAAATATTCGTCGGGATGTGGATAATCCTGACCGACGTTTCTCTCTTGTTCACATTCTGCCCGCCCGGACCCGAGGAGCGCGCAAACTCTATCTTCAGGTCTTGGGGAGGCAGAGCGATGTCGCGCTCCTCCAGCTTTGAGAATTCCGGCAATACTTCCACCAGGCAAAAAGATGTGTGCCTTAATTTTTTCGCGTTGAAGGGAGAGATGCGCACGAGGCGATGCACGCCTCCTTCGTTCTTCATCATGCCGTAAGCATTCTTGCCATTCACTTCGAAAGAAATATTTTTGTATCCGCCATGATCATTTTTATGCTCGTTCAAAAAAGAAATTCCCCAGCCCCGCCTTTTCGCAAACTTTTCGTACATCCGAAAAAGCATCGCCCCGAAATCCTCCGCGTCGTCTCCGCCGGCGCCGGAAATAATTGTGACGATAGCCGGACCTTTGTCGTATTTTCCGACGCCTTCTTTTTTTTCTTTCAGAGCAGAAAGTTCTTTTAAAATATTTTGCGCTTTATTTTTGTCGGACCAAAAATCCGGACTCTG
>CAZKWN010000029.1:2309-7212 GCA_964556605.1 uncultured Candidatus Saccharibacteria bacterium | reverse complement strand
TCTGTGTCTCCGTTAACGACGAAGTGGTGCATGGGATTCCGAGCAGAGATAGAATCTTAAAAGAAGGCGACATTGTTTCCCTCGATTTGGGAATCAAACACCGCGGGCTTTTCACGGATATGGCTCTGACTGTGCCGGTGGGGAAAGTAAGCGAAGGGAGTTTAAAACTTCTGCAAGTTACCGAGCGATCTTTACAGGTTGGAATTGATGCAGCAAGGGCGGGGAATACAGTCGGAGATATAGGCTATGCCATAGAGAAATTCGTGCGTTCTCAAGAGACAAATCAGCGATACGGCATTGTGGAGGTCTTGGCCGGGCATGGCGTCGGGCGAGCAATTCATGAAGACCCTTATATTCCGAATTTCGGTAAAAAAGGGCATGGCGCGAAGCTCGTGTCGGGGATGGTTATTGCCATCGAGCCGATGATAAACAATGGTACCAAAAATGTGACCATAGACGATGATGATTGGACTTTTCGCACGGCGGACAGAAAACCGAGCGCCCATTTTGAGCATACAATTCTAATTACAGAAGGCGAAGCAGAGATTCTAACTACAACAGGCAAAGATTATTAAATTTAGAGCACGGATATTTTTTTACTAAAAAATTCCTCGTGCTCGCGCCGCCGCGCTCACAAGCCTCAAAATTTAACAATCTTTGCCTTTATGTTATTATTGTAGTAATGGAACCATCTTTTTTGAAAGAGATGCCGAGGTTTCAAACTCCCGAAGAGGAGCTTGATTATTTACGCGCGCATGTGAAAGCGCGCGAGGAGCAATTGATTGGCGTCGGGCGCATAGAGCATGCGATGGAAAATGCGGTAGGGGATGTGATCGGCGAATACAAGAAAATTCCGGCGGAGAAATTAATCCATAAAAATAACATTATCGGGGAAAAAGAAGCCCAAGGTGTTTTACTGGCTCTTCGGCCTGAATCGCATGACAATGTGATGGAAGAACTTTTGGGGATTGTCATTACCAAAGGGGTTCGCAATGCTCTCTCTATCGTGGAGGCCATGAACAATCCCCATGTTGATGATGACTTTCATCGGATTCTTATCCAGTATTTAAAAGACGGAAATGCCAAGCTGGATTTTAAAGAAAATTCTCCCACCTACAAGGCCCTCCATATGACGCTTTTTGAAATTACTCTTCCGCCCCCGGAGGAGCAAGAGGATAAATCGAAAGGCTTTAAGGAATTCATAGGCGCTATGGAGCAATTTTACGCCGGCATGCAGTCTATAGGGGAGGGGAAATACAACGAAAAAGAAAATTATTTTGTATTGGAGGTGGGACTTGGCACGGATACCGATGAGGTTATTGTTTACGCGGCTATTCCCAACAAGCATATAGCTCTTTTTGAAAAACAAATACAAGCTTTTTATCATACTGCAAAAGTTCGGGAAGTAACGGATGATTACAATATCTTCAATGAGCATGGGCACGCCGTCGGCGCTTATGCCACGCTTTCCGAGCGCGGAGTTATGCCGATTAAGACTTACGACAACATAGAGTATGACCCGATGAATTCAATATTGAATGTCTTCTCCAAACTAAAGCGCAATTATGAGGGGGCGGCGATTCAGTTTGTAGTAGTGCCGGCCGGAGAAAAATTTATCAACGAGTTTCACGCGATTTTAGACGATGTGAAAGACGGTTATTCCGTCAAAAATGCAGCGGATAATTTCTACAAGTTCAATAAAGCCTTTTTGAAGGCCGGTAAAGATTTAATTTTCGGAGTAAAGGAAAAAAAGGAAGAGAAGAAGGAGAAATACATGAAAGGCAGGCGCGCGGTTGACGAAGGCGCGGCTGAAAAAATAGGAAATAAAATAAAAAGCACCATTTTGAAAGCGAATATTCGCATCGTCGCTTCCGGAGAAACCCATGAAAGGGCGGAAGATATTTTAAAGGAAATAGAATCTTCCTTTAATCAATTTTCCGAAGCGGCCAGCAACTCTTTCGTTTTTGAAGAGGCGAGCGGGGGCGACCTTAAAAAACTTTTCCATGATTTTTCATACCGCACATTTTCTCCGGAAAAAATACTGCCCCTAAACTTAAAAGAACTTGCCTCCGTGTTTCATTTCCCGACAGGTCTTAGCGGCCAGCCGCAATTAAAAGAAGCAAAGGCCGGCATCGCGCCTGCTCCGGTTGAAATGGGACGGGAGGGGATAGTTCTGGGGGTTAATAGTTATCGGGGTAAAGACACGGAAATCCATCTGGCTCGGGAAGACCGCATGAGGCATTTCTATGTCATTGGTCAGACGGGAACAGGTAAGACGAATATTATGCTCAATATGATAACGCAGGACATAAGGAACGGAGACGGGTGCTGCTATATAGACCCGCACGGCACGGATATTCAGACTATTTTGTCGCGTATTCCAAAGGAGCGCATTGACGATGTGATTTATTTTGATCCGGCTTACACTCCTCGTCCAATGGGATTGAACATGCTAGAGTATGATACCAAATATCCGGAGCAGAAAACTTTCGTGGTGAACGAAATGATGGGAATTTTCAACAAACTTTTTGATATGAAGGTCGGAGGCGGGGCGATGTTTGAGCAGTATTTCAGAAACAGCGCGTTTTTGGTAATGGAAGATCCGGGATCCGGTTCAACCTTGCTTGAGATAACCCGTGTTTTGGGCGACAAGGACTTCCGTGATATGAAGCTTGCCAAGTGCAAGAATCCTATCATTAAACAATTCTGGGTCACAGCCGAGCAGACGACCGGAGACCAGTCTTTGGCGAACTTCGTGCCTTATATTTCCTCAAAATTCGATAACTTTATTTCCAACGACATCATGCGCCCGGTAGTGCTCCAGCAAAATTCCGTTTTCAATTTCCGAAAGATTATGGACGAGAAAAAAATTCTCTTGGTGAATCTTTCAAAGGGACGGTTGGGGGACATTAATGCGAACCTGATAGGGCTGGTGCTTGTCGGCAAGATTCAAATGGCGGCGCTTTCCCGGGTGGATATGTTTGGCAAGCCGATGAATGATTTTTATCTCTATATTGACGAGTTCCAAAATGTGACGACCGATTCCATCGCTTCTATTTTGTCCGAAGCCCGAAAATACCGGCTTTCTCTCAATATCGCCCACCAATACATCACCCAGCTGGAGGAAAATATAAAAAATGCTGTTTTCGGCAACGTCGGCTCAATGGCTGTCTTCCGTGTGGGTACCGAGGATGCGACATATCTAGAGCCCAAATTCAAACCTCAGTTTACGGCGCAAGATATTACTAAGTTAAACAACCGAGAAGCTTATATGAGTATGCTAGTTAATGGACAGCCGACCAAACCGTTCAACCTAAGGACGCTGGATGCAGAGAAAGGAAATATGGATATTGTGGACAGCCTAAAAAATCTTTCTTATGTAAAATACGGCAGAGATCGAGAAGAAGTGGAAGCCGAAATCATGGGGAGGTATCAGTCGATGGAGTAAAAATTATCTAATTTATCTAAAGAATAGAAAGGAAAAAGAGAACTGCCAAAAATATCAGAACTCCTATCGCTCCCCAAATTCCCGATATCCACCAGACAATCAAAATTGCTATTAATATGATTACCCATTCCATAACACTAAAATTATAGCTCTTTTAAAAACGTATTCAAGATACTTTGTTAGAAGATTGAAAAAAGGTTGTGGAAATCACTTTCTATGATAATATTTTATTATGAAAAAACAAAAAGGCCCATGGGTTGTTACAGATAGTAATATTGTATATCAAAATCCTTGGATTAAAGTTCACGAAGATAAGGTAATCAGGCCGGATAAAAAACCCGGAATATTTGGTATTGTTGAAATGAAAAGCGGAGTTTCCATAATTCCTGTCGATGAAAAAGGAAACGTCTATTTAACAATAGAATATAAATATGCCGTTGAGCGTATGTGTATTGAGGCTATAGGGGGAGGTATAGATAAAAGCGAGAATAAACTTCAAGCCGCAAAAAGAGAACTCAAAGAAGAAACAGGGCTTGTGGCGAAAAAGTGGATATACCTAGGAGTCGTTGACCCTTTTACGTCTGTTATCAGCTCACCAAATCATATGTATTTGGCTGAGAACTTAACCCAAAAAAAGTCCGAGTTAGACGGTACAGAAATACTTAAAGTTGTTAAAATGCCACTTAAAAAAGCCATTGATATGGTTATGAAAAGTAAAATCACACACGGAGCCACCTGTGTTGCCTTATTAAAAATAAAAGATATTAAACTAAAATAAACTTTTGCAAAAATATTTTTTTCTGATAGAATAGGAAAATATGAAACATCCAAAAGAAGAAAAGACATATGTGATGGTCAAGCCCGACGGCGTGAGAAAGGGTTTGACAGGGGAGATAATCGCCCGTTTTGAACAGCGGGATTTAAAAATTGTAGCTCTGGAAATGTTCCAGCCCACGCATGATCAAATTGATAATCATTATCCGAAAGACGAGGCATGGATTACTCGGCTTGGCAAAAAAACTCTTTCCACTTATGAAAAATATGGTTATGACGCGATGCTAGATTTTGGCACTTTAGAGCCTGAAAAAATCGGTCCTGACATCCGCAAGTGGCTGATTGATTACATGGAATCTTCTCCACTTGTGAAAATGGTAGTACAGGGAGTGCATGCCGTGGACGTTGTTCGAAAAATCTCCGGTCCAACGATGCCGTATTTGGCTGAGGTGGGCACGATTCGCGGAGATTTTTCCATAGATTCTCCAGCGCTTGCCAACAAAGAAAAGCGCGCCGTTATGAATATCGTTCACTGTTCGGAAACTCCGGAAGAAGCGGAGCATGAAATCAAACACTGGTTTGGCGAAATGAAAACTTTTGACTATAAACGCTTCGGAGTAGACGAGTAAAAACAAAGCCCCTTAATTGGGGCTTTTTATGTTAGAATAAAAATATGAAAGA